>JASFIT010000074.1:0-14322 GCA_050122535.1 Desulfobacteraceae bacterium
TCAGGAACTTGCCAGAGGTCTTCCTGATTATAGAATACCTGGACGTCTTCCATGTGATATTTCGTATATGTCCCCACCTGGATCTTGAAGAGGTCCTTGGGGTAGCGGATGTGCTTTTTCAGATCCGCGGGCATTTCACTGAACGGCCTGAACAGATCGGGGAATATGGCCGAATAGGTCTTAACAATGGGATCTTTTTCATCAATGATATAGAAAACCACATCTCCATTATAGGCATCCACCGTGACCTTGACCGAATTCCGGATATAGTTCAGTCCTCTATTTCTAAGGCGGCCATAGGATCGGCGAGAATAAGGGTACATATCAGAGGTGGTGTAGGCGTCCTGAATCCAGTAGAGCCTTCCCGCAGAAACGACCAGGTACGGATCGCTATCATAATCGAGAAACGGGGCAATTAAACGCGACCGCACGCCAATTCGGCGGTTATACATGATTCTGCTCTCTGGACTCAAATAGCCGGTAAACAGGATCTGCGGATCAAAGAATTCAATGGCAAATAGAAGCCTTCTGAAAAAAGACTTGATCGGGACACCTCCCGCTCCTTGATAGATGGTGTAGACATTCTTGTCCCCCTTGGGGTAATCAAATTCCTCGGTCGTCGTCTTTACCAGGACATACTCAGTGGTTTTTTCTCCATAATAGATCTCGGGGCGCTCGATCTTCAGATCAGGTTCAAAGGCAGGGGGCAGGTCTTTGACAAAGAGCCGGGGCAGTCCCTCACGGGTCACTTCATTGACCGGGCTTGAGGCCAATCCATAGCCATGGGTATAGATGAGGTGTCTATTGACCCAGGTATTCGCCTGGGCAGGAAGTTGATTCACCACCAGCTCCCGGGCAGCCAACATGATCTGTCGATATTGGTTGTTGATGAGATAACGGTCCACATCCACATTGTTAAAATCGTAATACAGCCGTATGGTTTGGATCTGCCTGTAGGTATCAAGTAAAGGGCGCTCGTCCCAGATCCTTATATTTTGAATGGTCACATCTTGCTTCTGGATATCCTCCTTACTCAATGTGTCACCGACTTCAAAATCAACTACCTTAATCCAGTTCAGATTATAGGCCTTACGGGTATGGTCAATATTGTAAGCAATATAGCGGGATTCCTTGGCCAGTTCATTGGGCTTAACCACGAGTTTCTGTACCAGGACGGGGAGCAGGATCGTAAACACCAGTACGGCCCCTATCCAGGTTCCCCCACTTAACCAGATGAGTTTCGTTTTGAATTTAAAGGCGTTGTAAAAGAGGACCAGGGCAAAGGCCAGTGAGACGATGATCAGCACCCTGTACGCCAGGATTTTGATGTTCACATCCGTATAGCTGGCACCGAAGGCAGGCCCCTGAGTGGAATACAGAAGTCCGTACACTTTCAGATGATAGCCCCAGGCCAGGAGTAGGACAATGATTCCGCCCAAGAAAATGAGGTGGTTCCTGGCCTTTGGTGCAATGGTAATCTTGGGTAAAGCGGTTGGGGGACCCTCTGCCTGACCAAAGTCACCCTCTATTTGGAGCGCACCATTCTTCAGATACCATCCCATGGTGACCAGGCCAGCCAGAACGATAAGAACCAATAACCCGTTCCGGACGTAAACATAGAAAGGGAGAGAGAAGAGATAGAAGCCCACGTCCTTTTCAAAAATAGGATCCGTGGTGCCAAAAGGTTGCTGATTCAGAAAGCGCAGGACCATATCCCATTGATAGGAGCCCTTGGATGCCACGATAAAACTGAGGAACAGAACAAAGCCGATGAGAAGCGTATTTAAGCCCCTGCCTGTAAGGCCAAGTTGGGAAACATATCCGTCCGCAGCTTTACCGACCAGCCCTCGCCCTCCACCTGGGTTTAGACGTTTGGCTGCGTAAAGGTTGGCAAATATTAAGAGGACCAAAAGCAACCAGATCAGCGAACCGAATCCGAATTTGCTCAAAAGCATGGTCCAGAAAACAGGCGAAAAACCAAGATTTTCGAACCAAAGGTAGTCAGGATATATTGAAATCCCTGACCATAGCAACAGAACAACGATAATTCCGACCCCTATGATAATGAATTTCTTACTCATATCTTTACTCCCCATAGATTAGGTGAGGGCGTGCCCGTCCGTAAATGAATCCTTGGATTAGGGGCAGCGGCGTGAGTTCCATGTTTCTGCTCTGAAGAAACCGGTAAAATGGTTAAAGGAGCCTAGCAGTTTTTCCCTAGAAAAGGAAGGAGGAAGTGTTATATTTAAAAAAAGAAATAGGGCGTTAACTCAGGCGAAAAAATAGACCGGAACAGGGAACACTGGTTGACTGAATGAAATAAGTATGATTTAAGGCGTTGACACAATAAACATCTTTCTCCGGATATGATATAATCATAGGGTCCAGTTTCTGTTTGACTCTTATGATGTCCTGGCAAGGGTCAAACACGGATTGGGCCCATTTTTATATATACACCGAATCCTTAAAACAGGCCCCTTTACCACCAGCCAGTTTTTTGAAACCACTTTAAAGGAGGCAGTCTGATTCAAACATGCCAAATGCCATTATTACTGCGACGGGAAGCTATATTCCCCCGCTAAAGGTACCAAACGAGTATTTTCTCGGACATGAATTTTACGGCCCCGATGGGATAAAACTTGAGAAGCCAACCCATGATATCATTAGTCAGTTCCAGGATATAACATGCATCAACGAAAGGAGATATCTAACAGATGGGTTAAATACCTCTGATATTGCCTTTCAGGCGGCAAAACAAGCCCTGGATGGTATGGACATGGAAAGCCTTGATTGCCTCATCGTCGCTCAAAACTTGGGGGATTTGAGGGAGAACAACAGGACATCCGATATGGTTCCAACCATTGCTGCCAGGGTAAAACACAAGTTGAGAATAAAAAACCCTTACACGATTGCCTTTGATGTCCCTTTTGGCTGTCCCGGCTGGCTGCATGGAATAATTCTGGCCGATTACTACATCAAGTCAGGCGATGCAAGGAAGGTTCTTGTTATTGGCGCGGAGACGCTATCAAGGTTCTCAGACCCCCATGATATGGACAGCATGATATATGCCGATGGAGCCGGAGCTACCCTGGTCGAAGCAACGGAAAGGGATGCGGGAATCCTTGCCCATGTTACCAGGTCCGACACATTTGAGGAGGCTTACCTTTTATGGATTGATAAGTCATACAATCCAAATCTCGATGGTGGCAGCTTGTTCCTCAAAATGCATGGTCACGAGATATACAAGTATGCCGTAAAGACCGTCCCTGAAGTGGTAAAACAGAGTCTTGATAAGGCCGGATTCACTTTAACGGATGTGAAGAAAGTCCTCATACACCAGGCAAATCAAAAGATGGATGAGGCTATATTGAAAAGGCTGTTCAAGTTGTACAAAATAAAAGACATCCCTGAGCACATTATGCCCATGACGATTTCCTGGTTGGGTAACAGTTCCGTGGCAACCCTGCCCACCCTCTTTGACCTTTTACAGAGAGGAAAACTCAATAACCATAAATTGCATTCCGGAGATATAGCAGTATTTGCTTCTGTTGGGGCAGGCATGAACATCAATTCTGTGGTTTACAGGATGCCCTGAGATGTAAATGCCCATCCTGTCCTTTACGGAAGAACGATGCCTTCCTTTTAACCGCCCGCCTTTCACTTAAGCGTCTTCTGAATCGTATTTTCGTATTCCGGAAAATATTGGCCGATGACTGGAAGCTCGAAGCTGCTCAGAATACTTGTATTGCTTTCCCGTTCGAGCAGAAATTCGAATGATTTTTCTATCAGCACCTCTGGCGTAACACCCCCTCCTGCTAGTTTTTCATGATATGCAGGTTTCAGAGTCACTTTGTGTGTCGTCGTCGTTCGTTCCTTTACAGTGACCCTGAACGTTGATTCGTCAATTTTCTCGACAGTGATCATCATCCATCCCTTCTGGGTTAACCGTGACGTGGTTTCAATGGCAAATTCTAAAATTAATCCTGTTGTTGATAGATCAAGTTGGCATCATCTCGCGCATGCTCGTTAAGATGTCAATCATCTGATTTTGCCCTTCGTAAAGCCTGCACATATCAATGATGGTCCCGCTTATCTGGGCCAGGGCTTGTACAAAATTCACATCCTCCAGGGTAAATTCCCACGGTTTAGACGAATAGACCCGCATGGCTCCAACAATGTCACCGCGGACATAAATGGGCACGGACAGCATGCTGGCAATGCCCTCCTTTTCCGCGGCTTCTGGATACTGGATTCTTGGATCATCCCCAACATCGTAGATGGCCACCGGGCCGTCTACTAGCGATTCGGCGATCGATTCCAGAGCACTCAGTGGTCCTTTATTCACATACTCTTTGCTCAGGCCATCGGATGCCACAATCTCCAGTTCATTGGTCTCGAGATTGACAAGGAATAAGGCGCACCCCTTGACTTCCAAGGTTTTCTTGATGCTTTTCACCGTTAAGGAGATGACTTCTTCCGGATCCCTGGACATGGACATGGCCTTGGTTATCTTAAGCAAGGTCTCGTAATTCATGAGTTGCTTCTTCATGACATCCTCCTTTCCAGGACAGTTTTTCGAGAAGTCTTGAGAAATGACGAGAATTCCCTTTAGAGAGAACCCCATGTTGTGGAGATATCAGATCCCAACAGGACGCAAAGAATCCTGTTAGGAGGTAAACAGGCACATTTTGAGGGGATACTCCATAATGTAACCTCCGGGGTTGGATTGTTAAGGGATATTGAGACGAAGGTTACCTTACTTATACGCTTATGCAGGATCCAGAATCTCGTATCTAGTATCCAGAACAGTGGTTAATGGATGGAAAGGATTATGTGTAACTTATTTAGATAATACTCAAAAATCCTGACAAGTCAACCCATTATAGTGTCTCTTTTTCGGTCCTTTCTCTTTCTTTTTTTAAAAGATCGAAAACCAACAAAGGCAAGTGACGTGAATATGACGCTGATCATCCAACCGAAAACAGCGTGTCCCCGATGTATTACCGACAATACATGGCTTAATGTCATCATCTATCACGTAGTGCCTGATGAATAACCTCTATTTCTCCTGGCCGTATTCAACTTCCACCAAAAAAGAAAGCCCCTGAAATCTAACCCTTTCCTCCGAAGGATAGCCAGGGGCCTGACCAGAGACAGGTCTACCACCTAATCCCCAGTTGGAGACAACATAGAGAGTCTGGGAATCTCCGTCAAGGACAAAAGAAAGCCTTTAAGCAAAAACCTCACAAGCGTGCAGTCAGGGGTTACCTGTCAACGCCTTTCGTCTGGTCCCTTGATCTTCCCCTTGGCCTAGTCCCTTCCTTTAGAGACAGCATCGCAATTCGTCATCCCGGCCAAGTCCCGCGGAGCGGGATGCGAGCCGGGATCCAGAATAAGTTGATATTACTTGATGCTCCTGGATTCTGGGGCTCGCCCGGAATGACAGCTTTTTCGCATCGCGACACAGTCTCCTAGGAAGGGGAATTTAAAAAGATGTGATTCATCCCTGTGCTAAAAGGCGGAGCATGCTAGCATGGTTTCGTGAAAGGTCTGCGCTTTGCGGTTTGGGTGTTGCGGAGAGGGCCATAAAAATACAGAGCAAAAGATCACTCTGCCCCGGTAGCGTGACGGTTCAGCAAGAAATTACTTCACCATGAAAGAAAGGGACATAACGGCCCATTTCGAGCACACATAGGAGAAAAAAAGCAGCATCAATGCGATGAGAATGATTCTGGAATACATCTGAGTTCTCCTGTTTCCTAAACGAGCATGCAAGACTGGTAGCGGGGACGATGGAGCATTCAGGTATCGGGCCGAAAGACTATTTCTTGTATCCCAGCGCCAATCCTACAACAGTCAAAAGCGCTCCTGCCAAAGCACCAATTATCTGTTTCCACCCAAAACCGGGTGAACCCCCTATCCCGATGGGGTCGGCCGCTAAAGACAGAATCAAAATGACTGCCCCAACACCGAATAGGACAGCGCCTGTTGTTTTCTTTACTCCCATTCTTTAAAAGGGCCTTGAAGTATACTCTGATTTCAATTCCTTAAACAAGCTCACATAGCACTAATACAGCAAATGGGCAAGTAAATACTGAATACCAGAAACCCAAATTCCATGTATTGGCTAATGCTTACATAATCACGGGGCGGCCCATGCCAAAAGGTGTGGAAAAAAAATGGATAGGTCAAACCCTTTGGTCCCTTTCCTTCGAATGATTTTGGCAGCTTCTACCTGTGGACCCTTATGGCTCTGGCCTATCCTTAGGCGTGCTCTTGTCCGCTTCCCGCAGAACACAAGAAGTTCCACAGGGAGCAAGCAAGGCATTTCAGAGGGCAGCTCCAAGGCGTAGTGGAAGGCCCTCAAAGAAATGGAATGGAGCAAAGGATATGCCAAACAGAAAGGCTGTAAACTTTATCCTGATATCAAACGGTTAGACTGGGCGCTTGCAGGGTTATTGAAGAGAACGCGCAAGAAAATACTTAATTGTGAGAAATGAAATTCCACTTGTTGGTATGAGTTTACATACCCAAATGCCAATCAATGCCGAGACCGTCGAAAAACCGGTTTCTTATCCCATCCCCTGAATCACGAGCAATTATCCTTGGCCACGGGCTTTATGGTTTCCTCTCATGGCAGTGATAGCAGTTTTTGAAGGGTGCATCTTCCGACACACCTTCTTTTACGGCTGTTTTGTGGCAACGCTTGCAGTTTTTGTGGAATGCTAAGCTCAGCTTCTTAACATTCTCCTTGCTCTCCACCGGGCTGTGGCAATCCGCACATTTCTTTACAGGGTCTCCTTCTTTCCATACGTTTTTACCTTCTTGATAGTCGTGGTGACACTGATCGCAAGAGACCTCATAGTCTTCGATGTGGCTCAAATGAGAAAAATCGACAGGCCCTTTTCTGTCTTTTTCGTAACCCTCATTATCAATGACTATTTCATCGGGCAGAGAAGGTTCCTCGGCAACTGTAATCCTCCCTGCCAGCACCAAAAGAAAACAGGCGAAAATCGCGACCGAGATAATTGGCAATCCATTTTTCATCCCACTCCCCTCCTTTTCCAGAATCCCCATATCATTTCTCCCTGGAGCCAGTCAATACCTGTAGCCTCCCCCAAACCCACCTTCTCATTCAGCTATCTCAGTAATGAAATCACCCTACCAACGTTCCTCCACCTCATGGGCACTTCTTTCCACTGTAAAGCTCAATTCCTTTAGTGTCATGCCGAGGACGCTAATCTCGTCCATATAAGTGATACTTATGTAAACTCTATTCTTTTCATCTTTTTCAATGGAGAAATCATCTCCGCTGAAATCATACCGTTTTTCCTTCATCCTCTCAGTCAAGAATCTCCTTGTATCCTCAACACTATTTTTCGTCCCATACACGCAAATATTTTCCAGCTCCTTGCCAAGCCAGTACTTATCCCAAAATGGCCAAATGGCACTGACGATACAGATAATAATGAAAATTCCTATTATAACCTTTATGAAGTCTTTCATCTCATGTCTCCGTTACTGGCGTTTTTTCCACCAGGAAAAAGTAGGCAGCATCGAGCGTCTATAACCGACTCACATGCTTGACCTTCTTTACCCGTTCACTGATTTCCAGGTAGCACTCAAAGGCCTTCATCGGTTTATCAAATGGATCTCTAAGAAACTCTCGAATTCTCTCCATAGAGAATTTTCCCCGTTTCACAGCGTAATAAAGCTTGTTACCCAACATATACCCCAGTTGCGTGCTGAACACACGAGAAATTGCCGATCGGCTCTTGTATTGGGTGTGAAACTTTTTGATAAATTCTGCTGCTTCGCTGCTTTTTCTCTGCATGTAGAAATGCTGCAAAATATATCTGGCCACTTGTATGGTCTCCTGGTCGGCCCCTTTATGCTCACCTCGCTTCACCTTGCCCAGAAATCTCCTGATAGAATTTTCCGATTGTGCCTTTCGTTTCTCATTTAAGAACATACTCCCAAAAAATCCCAGACATTCGGTGATCACATGACGATAAAAATAATCGAACGGACTGAGCGAGTTTTTTAAAGGTCCCCGGAGCACGGCATTCAGAAAATGACATGCTTCCTCAGCCGCCATATTTATGTTCGAGTTCGCCAGGTAAATAAGGTACATATTCTCACCAGACCGCTCATATTCCAAAAGGAATCCTTCACCTCGTTTAATCTTATCTGTGACAAGTCGAAGCTGGCCCTTTAACTCGGGCATCTCATAGAGCAGCTCCATAAAATAGAGGTTGTCAGGATAGTAAATTGTCAGTTTTTGCAGGGCATCAGCTGGGAGTTCAAGCTTGAAAATTGAGGCAAGGGTGGTAACCATTTCATGCACCATGGCCCCCCTCGCTTCAAAACCATCAGCCTCCCAGTCCTCGTGCACGGGAAAATACGCGTCTTCGGAATATTCCAGCCAGTTCAGATAAGACTGGATTTTATTTGCCGGCATCGTATTCATCACACAGTACATGTTTTCACTAATTCTGAGAACATCCGCTTCCTCAAGGCCATGTTTACACAGCTTCCAGTAAAGACTTTCTGCATTTTGGAAAATGATGAAAACCTTGACGGGCTCGTCCAATTGCTCCAGCAATTGCCCCAAATTTCTCGGGAGATGATTGGGGGAGATGTGCAGGTCGCCATCTACCACGTAAACCAGCTTTCCGGGATTGCGGAGAAAAGCCTTGGCAATAATCCGGGCCGAGTATCGATCACGTTCTCTTAGACTCTTAATTCCTTTTGCATTATTGATTGCCGTGTTGATGCCCAAAATGGGAATTCCGTTGTCTCGACATAAGGAAATAATGGGACTCCAGCTACTCCAATGAAATGGCCACTTCTTCGCATAATCGATTTTTTTCAGAAAAGCATTCTCGGTTAATTCGCCGGACATGAATTTATCCACATGCTTCTGATCACTGCCGTGAAACATCTCCAGGCAAAGGACTATTTCTCTTCTTCCCACAAGTTCACGAAGGATACGTAAAACCGAACGTTGAGATTGCGCCAGCGTATGATAGTCGCCGTGAAAGATCACGTCAGCCGCCGAAGCCTTCCCAATCAGCTCCGTTTTGTTTGAGATTTCCTCATAATCTCTTAAATAGCGCAAATACTCTTTCCTGTAAGTGGCAACCCCCGGCTCGTACCCTAGACTTTTCCGGACCAACATGACGTTCTTGCGGTAGTTTCTTTTCTGAATCTGGATGAGTTGCTCTCTGAGTTTAGTCATTTCTTCTACTTCAAATACGTTCTTGCGCCCATATACCTGGCCGCATAATATCTATTGTAAAGGGAGTCCATCCGTATCGTCTTGCCTTTTCCTGGTGCGTGGATAAAGCTCTCACCTCCCGCATAAACACCCACATGCGAGACTCTTTTGCCTCCCGAGGTTGCAAAAAAGACCAGATCCCCCTTATCCAGAGCACTGCGGCGTACCGGATCGCCTGCCCTGTATTGAGCCGATGAGGAACGGGGTAGATTGAGGCCATTCATATGGTAAACGGCCATAGTCAGACCGCTGCAATCGAAGCCCGTATTTGCCGAAGAGCCGCCCCACCGGTAAGGGAGCCCTATAAAACGCTCCGCGGTTTCCACGATCTCGTTTCTGAAATACTCCCGGCCGTACACCCTTTCCTTGGCCAAGGCGTAGTCGTCAGGGGTGACGATGTAATATTTGCGGACAATGTGAGCCTTTTTAAGACGATCTGCCGTGGCGCGGGCTGCCTCTTTTGAGGAATAATCACCGAAGCGAACTTTGTACAGACCCGTCTTGTGGCGAAAATAATAGGCGCTCAACCCCTGGCGTTCCAGGGATTCGGTGAGCCTGATGGCATTGCCAAGATTGGAGAAGGCGCCCGCCTGAATGGAATAGCCCATTCGGGCCAATTTGCTTTTTGTCGTTGTCGGCTCCGGCCTTTGCCGTGGCTTCGGCTGCGGCCTCTGCTGGGGCGCAGGCTGCGGTGTGGGCTGCGGTGCTTGATGGGATGGGGGCTGTGACGTCTCGGGAACAACGGCTTTTCTGCCCCCGCAACCCGTTACCAGCAGCAGGAATATGGAAAACGACAAAATGGTGCGATTCACGCCTCGATTTCGCCCAGACCTGAAAGCTGTACTGGAAAGCCCTGGAATCCGCACTGCCATAGGCAACTGCCTCCCTTTATGAGGTGATCTAAATTCTGCAGAGAAATCTTATGTGGGGTCTGGAAGACAGACTCCGTGCCAGGGGATAGGTAGGCATCATTTTGGCGTGTTTCGCCGTGAGGTAAGAAGAAGAGATTTGGGATATGATAGAAAAGGGCTGTTAAAACGTCAAGTGTTTTAAGACACTTCCGTAGAAACCTAAAACTGAAAAAATGGCTGATCTAGAGCTGTGCGGTTCCTTAATACCTTGCCGCCATAAGAACGATTTTTACCCATTTCGGCTAAAAAAAACGCCCCTGGCCTTCACCACGGCATCTCCACGCCATCATAGCGGAAAAACCGACCACTCTCCTCAAGCGTGAATTTTTCCACCATGGACCGCATCCCCCGAACGCTTTCCGGAGGCATAAGGGAGGTTCCCTCACCGCCCATCCTCGTGCGGACCCAACCCGGGTGAAAAATCAGGACCCCGATTCCCTTTGGTCTCAGTTCGTGGGTGAGTCCCTCCATCACAGCATTTAGCGCTGCTTTCGTGGATCGGTAATAATAGGCCCCAGGCGATGCAATATCCGCAATACTGGCCATGTGCGTGCTTATTACCACAACCAGTCGCTTCTCACTTTGACCAACGTGTTCTTGAAAAGCCTCAGTGACTCTCACAGCGCCCAATGTATTCACCTGAAACGTGTATAGCCAGTCTTCATATCGGAGTCTCCTCAGGCCCACCTCCATAAATTTCTCCAGATAGACCCCGGCATTGTTGATGAGTACGTCTATAGGCGCTTGCATGAGTTCCACAGCAAGGGCATTGATCTCATCCGGTTTGGTCACGTCCAGACGATGGATACTGATCCCCTTTTCCCGGTCAGCCAGCTCTTTAAGTTCAAGAGCCTCCGTTGGTTGGCGGCAGGTGGCATAGACCCGCCATCCCTCAGCAGCATATTGTCGGACCCATTCCAACCCAAGACCTCGATTACCTCCTGTTATCAGTACGCTCGCCATGAGAACCTCCTGCGTCTTTTCTGAATTTAAGAATAACGCTAAGAAGTGTTGGCATTTAATCCGTTTTATTCGGAGGCGATGCGGGTCTCCTCAAGGTGATATCTCAAAAAAAATACCAGCCAAATTCCGCAGTGCCTCTGAATAAACAACAAGGCATGTCAACACTTTTGAACGTTGTTGATCTATTAAAAATTAATAAGGAAATCAGGATAGTCAATATTGGAGGGCTTCGTTAGTTGGCGAATGACCTGGTCTGGAGCTTGCTTTTTTCTCAACGACCTGACATCTCTCTTACCGCATCAATGAGGCCGTAGTAAAGCAAACAATCCTGGACCCGGACTTCTGGGTATGAGTAGGAGATGACGTATTTTTGGGGGGCATATTCGTGGAACCAGATCCCTCGACTTGTTGTTTTCCACACCGGAGGCGGCTCGAACGTAATCACAGAATGGAATATGTCGCTTGCCGCGGCACCACAGCAGATAACAAGATCTGCGTCATAGAGTCGGAACTGTTCATTGAGGTTTTTCTTGTCTTCCTGCACGGTGATCGCGAGGGCTGGACTGTGAGCTGAATCTCCTGCGGGCGTCTTTTTCAGGTGCATGACGCATATGGACCTCAGGGTCCCGCTTCTATGCTGAACAGATACTTCCTCAAAAAGATTCCAAGCTATGTCTTCATCCAATTGTCTTAGGCCGATAACCCAGCGTGTTATGTGATTCCATGGCTGAGGGCTTGCACCTCGCCTCAAGAATGCCCGGTGATCCCCTGTATCCCCTCCTGGATCCTCAACTTCCTGCATCACAAACATGATCTTCGGTTCGCTGGCGTTGAACGCCCTTTCATCAGGCACGCCGTCCATAACAAAACCTGGGCGGTTCGCCGACCATCTTATAAATAGTTCATTTTCTTTCTCGGTGATTCCCATGCGCTGCCTCCTACAGGGTCATTTTCACATGCTTAGTCAAGCTCATCTTTCACCGAACTGCCAGTTATGAGGATTCACGAGCCCTATTTTGAGGACATCTCACTTTCATGACGAATATAGGCAAAACACCTATCTATTTTACTACAAAACGTATGATGAAGCCAGGACCTGCAGCTTCACGCATCCCCGGCTTCGGATGGGGTACGTCGGGTCCGTTTAATGTGGCTGCGACGGCGCTTGTCCTCGAGCCTGCGCTTTTTGGAAGCGGCTGTCGGATGCGTTTTCCGGCGCGTTTTAGGCCTCTCAGCTGCCTTACGAATCAAGGCCACTAGCCTTTCTCTGGCATCTTGGCGATTTCGTTCCTGACTGCGAAACCGTCGGGCATCGATAATGATCACACCCTCTTCCGTGATCCGCCTCCCTGCCAACCTGATGAGCCGATCGCGCACCTCCGCAGGCAATGACGGCGAGTGCGCCGCATCAAAACGCAGCTTCACCGCTGTGGACACTTTGTTTACATTCTGTCCACCTGGTCCTGAGGCGCGGACAAATTCCTCCTGCAGCTCTCGTTCATCTATGGCAATGGTTTCTGTCACCTTGATCATGGATTACCTGCTAGGCCGGCCCTACAGGCCTGAGATTGATTATAACCTATTTGCTTTTTGCCTTTTCTTAATCTCTACCCATCCTATATTCTCAAACCACGGCGTAATAGACAGTCCGCTTCCGCCCCATCCATCGATACTTTCCTGGTCTACGTATATGCCTTTGATATATCTCCCGCTTTTAGAATAGACCAGCAATACACCATTAAGGTATATCCTGGCCTCTTTCGGATTAAACACCGAAATAATCTCTGGGTTCAAGCTCTTCGTTTCTTGGTAGGATAAGACCTGCCTGGAAAATTTCTCATACCCATATTTCTCCACATCTTTTTTTCCAGGGGAACACCCGACAAGGAAGAGAGATGTAAACACCAATATTGTGATCAATTTACTATTCATGGTCATAGGATTGTGCCAGCTTATCAGCACTCGATGGATCCAAAAAAGATAAGAGGCCCGCTGCCTTGCCCCGCATTCTTTTAAACCTTCCGGCCAGGAGAGGGATGTGTATCTTGAAGGGCAGTTCCCCTAGAAATGATGTGAAGAAGAGATATGTATATGATAGAAGAAAATTACCAAAAAGTCAAGTATTTTTAGCTACTTGTCCTATAACGTGTGGCCGTGCCCCAATCACTGGAGGGCATTCCCTATTTTCCAAGTTTAAACCTGGTCGCATAGAACTTGAGTCGTTCCAAAGTCAAACTCATGGTGATGCAGAGCAGAAGTCCTATCCAGTGTTTCCAGTCAACGCACAGAGTCGCTTTTATTTCTCGCCACAGCCACCAACTGGTCGTGTCGCTCAAATGATAAAGCTCATGGGCAGCCACGAAAGACTGAACCCGTCTTGGCAGATCATTTCTCACGTAGGCCGTCTGCGTGCACGGATCAGCCTTTCCGAAGGCAGGGAACAGCGTCCATTTATCAACAAGTTGCACTTCCATGCCCCATTCCATGCGCCAACTGATTGTTGAAGCGGTACCCCAACGCTCACTGTAACTTGGAGATAAAGGGGATCGTTTCAGCTCGCCTTAGTCAGAAAGTGCCTTCTTCACCATCTTTTTGGCAAAATCTTTTGCGTCCTCAAGATCTGCTTCATCAGGGTGAGCAACTGCACCCTGCGCCTCTTCGGCCCAGGCCCGGTGCTCCGGTTTTTTCGCGAGCACTTCCAGGAGTTCGGGTTTGACCTTACCTCGGCAGCCAAAGGTCCCGATGGTTTTCGCTTTGGATAGCAGACTGACGGCGTAGTCAAATGCTGAGGTGGCAAGCTGGCCCTTTCGCAAGGATCCATGGGTGGCGAAAATGGCCACGCTTTTGCCTTGAGGGATGCTTTTAAGAAAAGGTTCCACTTTGTGCGGAACGCTACTGGCGTGCACCGGGAACCCACAAAAGATGAGATCGTATTCCTCCACATTTGTGGTCTCTTGAACCGGAGAAATCTCTTTTTCAGCCTCTTCTATCCCATCATAAATCGCTTGCGCCACTTTTTCGGTATTCCCAGTTTCCGAGAAATAAGCCACCAATACCTTCATTTTATCCTCCTTTATCACAAGAATTAGAATACAAATTAAACGATCATTTCTATCCGCTCGTAATCGTGTGACGATACCATCTCTATCCACAGCCAATCGTGAATAT
>JASFIT010000075.1:0-14236 GCA_050122535.1 Desulfobacteraceae bacterium
TGATTTGTTCTTCTGAGTAGGATCGCCCCCCCTTGGTGCCCGTGAGCATGTTCAGGGAGAATAGGGCGGGAAATAGAGGGCCTGCCAGGTCATTGTTCAGGATGAAATCGTGAATCATGATGAGGCTGCCGGGCTTGAGGGTCGCCACGGCTTTTTTGATGATGAGTTGACAATCCTCAGGGCTTTCGCCATGAAGGATATGGGAGAGCCAAGCCACGTCGTAACTACCCTCTATCTCATCTTCCAGATAATTTCCTTCTTGAAATTGGACCCGTTCGCTCACCCCGAAGCGGGCAATAATCTGCTCCGCGAATGGGCGGGTAGCCTGCAGATCATAGACGGTCGCCCTTAGTCCTGGGTTGTTTAAACAGAAGTGGATTGCCCAGGTACCAGGGCCACCGCCCATATCCAGCAGGTACTCGCGATCGGCCAAATCGATCTCCTTCGTGGCTTGGGGGGCGAGGGCCATGGCCAGGTTGAACATGCCCATGAGGAAGCTCTCTCGCTGTACTTCCGTGATGGCCGAGGCTCTTACCCTGACCGCTGCGCCCATGACGACCGCTCGGTCCAACTCGTGCCATGAGTCCACGAGATGGTAGTGATGCATAATCATGTAGCCGATGTACTGGTTCGAGTCTTTGCTTAAATATGTGTCGCTTACGGGAGTATTCGCGTACCTATTGCCAGATTTGACCAAGAGTCCCATGGCCGTTAACGCGTTCAACAGGGTAGCCACTCCCCGTTCGTCCCCATTCAGCTTCTGGGCGATCTCCTTTGCCGTTAGTTGACCCTTTCCGATGATGGTGAATACGCCCAGCTTGACGGCCGCATGGAGGGCACAGGATTCCCAATAGGCCCCGGAGATTTCCAGCAGTTCCCTTGGATTTAATGTCTGATCATTCAAGCCGTCCCTCTTTTTGTTTTTCAGTCCTCTGTCTTCAGTCTTCCGTCGTCTTTCTACTGTCCTCTGAAGCGGGCGTCCCTCATCTTTTCCTGATCAATGATCGATGATAAATGCCACAGGCGTCCCCCATTCTTTGCCTTTTGCCTTAAGCCTTGTGCCTTCTACCTCTTGTATCCCACGGGCATAATGAGCAGGGGTTCATGGGATGGGGGTGTCCCCATTACCTGCATCACAACCTCATCCTGGAAGGCACCCACGATTCCAGCGCCTAGACCTAGGGCCTCTGCCTGAAGAAAGATGTTTTGACCGATGTGGCCTGCCTCTATCATGGCATACCTCACGCCCCTGTCGCCGTACCTGTCCGTGATCCGGGCGTACTCCGAACAGATGGCCAGGCTTAAGGGAGGCGTTGCCATCCACATCTGTCCCAGTGAAGCCCTAGCCAACGCTTCTCTGAAGTCACCTTCTAATATAAGGGACACACTGTGGCCCATTGGCTCATAGTGGTAAATTCCCGCATTTATCCCTTTTACACCATCTTCTCCAACAATGGCGTATATGTCCATGGGATAGCAGGCCCCGCCCGAAGCCGCTGCCCGCTTGTAGCCTCGATCCTCCGTAATCCCGTAGGCTGCCCAGAGGAGTTGCGACAATTGCTCCAGGGTTAGTTGCTTTGAAGTGAAAGACCGGATTGTCCTTCGGACTTTGATGGTCTTTTCCAATGAGACCGTTCCATCGGTCTGCACATTTGGAAGATCCATGTTGCACTCCTTTTATTGTTGTTATCTCCCCTATCGCAAGGGTCATTTAACCAGTCGGAGAACCCCTGTGAACCATCGGAATCATAACAGAGGCGGTGCAGGTTGTAAATTGGAGGAACTCGTCCTCTAGGCCATTGACAATGGTTTGAGTTTCAGATTAGACTGAAAATTTGTGTACAAGAGGGGTCACAGGTCATTTGTGGTTATGGCCTAAGCAATGACTCTTCCAGAACAAGAATAAACACTATCAAATCGAGGTACAACAATGTCCAATGTAGTAGTTGTGGGAACACAGTGGGGTGATGAAGGCAAAGGCAAGGTGGTTGACCTCCTCACTGCCAAGGCAGATCTAGTCGTTCGGTTTCAGGGCGGGAACAACGCGGGTCATACCCTGGTGGTCAATGGTGAGCAGACCATCTGTCACCTGATTCCCTCTGGTATCCTCCATGCGAATACGAAATGCCTTATCGGAAACGGGTTAGTGGTCGATCCGGAGGTCCTTTTAGAAGAGATGAACAACTTGGGCCAACGCGGTATTGCTGTAAGTCCCGAGAGGTTGTCTCTAAGTGAGAAGGCCCATATCATCATGCCGTATCACAAGGCCGTCGATCTGGCCAGAGAGACGGCGAAAGGAAAAGATAAACTGGGAACCACCGGCCGTGGGATTGGGCCATGCTATGAAGACAAGGTTGGAAGAACAGGCATCAGGGCTATTGATCTCCTTGAAACTGAGACCCTCCAAGAAAAAATCAAGACCAATCTGAAGGAGAAGAATTTCTATCTCACAAAATTTTTGGACGCAGAGCCCATTGAGTTTCAGCCCATCTTTGATCAATACCGGTCCATGGCCGAGACGCTTCGGCCTTACGTGACGGACGTCTCCATGGAGATAGACCAGGCCATAAGATCGGGGAAAAAGGTCCTCTTTGAAGGGGCTCAAGGCACGCACCTGGACATAGATCATGGGACATACCCATTTGTCACGTCATCCAACCCCGTATCAGGGAGCGTATGCGCTGGGGCTGGTGTGGGTCCTGACAAGCTGCACCATATCAACGGTATCGTAAAGGCGTACACAACTCGGGTTGGCTCTGGTCCTTTTCCCACAGAACTTCTCGATGAAACGGGCGACTATATGCAGGAGAGGGGTGCAGAATTTGGTGCAACCACAGGGCGGCGTCGACGTTGTGGTTGGCTCGATCTGGTGATGGTCCGTGACTCTGTCCGTTTCAACGGCCTAACCAGCCTGAGCGTCACCAAGCTGGATGTTCTGACAGGATTGGAAAACCTGAAGATCTGTACGGGATATCAATGTGAAGGTGAACGCATTGGTTCCAGACCCACGAGTCTCAATAAACTTGCCCAATGCACCCCTGTTTATGAAGAGTTACCCGGATGGAAGGAAGACATTACCGCTGCGAGGCAGATGGATCAGTTGCCTGCGGAAACACGAAACTATTTAACTAGAATTGAGGAGATCACTGAAGTCCCCCTCTCCATCATCTCAGTGGGTCCTATGCGAGAGGAGACCATTGTCCTGAAAGACCCGTTCTAAATTTTAGATTTTCGATTTGCGATTTTCGATTGCGGACCACGTCCCTCTGCGTTCTCCGTCTGCAAAACGCTTAGCACTTTAGTCACTTTAGCCTGCCCGCCATAGCCATTTCTGAGCAACTCTTTTAGGGCATCCATCTCGCACTGCTTGAGTATGCTCCAGGATTCCATGCGAACAGGCGGCGGCGGGTCACTTATCACGAATAAAGAGGTACTCTTTTCTGTGCAGGACCACTTTATAGCTTTACCCCTTTTCGTGTTTTCGTGCTTTCGTGATTTCCTGATTTTTCAACTTTAGACATTTTAGATCACTTCCTCTATGATCACCTTTGATAAGAAATATGACGTCATTGTAGTGGGTGGAGGCCACGCGGGTTGCGAGGCAGCTTTGGCGGCAGCCCGGATGGGGCACCCCACCCTACTTCTCACCATAAACCTGGATCACATTGCTGCCATGAGCTGCAACCCGGCCATTGGTGGGCTGGCCAAGGGCCATCTTGTAAAGGAGATCGACGCCATGGGCGGTGAGATGGCCAAGAATGCGGACCAGACGGGCATACAGTTCAGGCGGCTTAACACCCGCAAAGGCCTGGCCGTCCAGGGCTCCAGGTCCCAGAATGATCGTGACCTTTACCGAAAAAGGATGAAATCGGTCCTGGAGGCCCAACCCAACCTGGATATGAGACAGGCCATGGTGGATCAGCTCCTGGTTAAGGATGGAAGCGTTTACGGCGTAGAGACTCACATTCATGAAAGATTTTTGTCCAAGACCGTTATCTTAACAACTGGAACCTTCTTAAGGGGCCTTATCCATATCGGTCTCGACCAGTTTCCTGCAGGGCGGATGGGTGACCCACCATGCACGCACCTATCAGAACAATTACAAGAACTGGGATTTGAGTTGGGAAGGCTGAAGACAGGAACAACACCCCGCCTGAACGGGCGGACCATCGATTTTAAGAACCTGGAAATCCAACCAGGTGATGAAAACCCAAGGCCGTTTTCCTTTACTACCACAGAAATACCGTTGAGACAGGTTCCCTGTCACATTACCTACACCAAAGCTGAAACCCACGATTTCATAAAGGGGGGGTTGGACCGTTCTCCCCTCTACAGTGGTGTCATAGAGGGTGTGGGTGCAAGGTACTGCCCTTCTATCGAAGACAAAGTGGTGCGCTTTGCCGAGAAAAAGAGGCACCAAATATTCTTGGAACCTGAGGGATTGGACACAACCGAGATCTATCCCAATGGGTTGGCCACGAGCCTACCCGTAGATGTGCAGATCAAGATGGTCAGGTCCATTTCCGGTCTGGAAAAGGCAGAGATCCTGAGGCCAGGATATGCCATTGAGTATGATTATGTGAACCCCTTGCAGTTGAAGCCAACGCAGGAGACCAAGCTGGTGGAAGGCCTATTCCATGCAGGTCAAATCAACGGCACCTCGGGATATGAAGAGGCAGCAGCCCAGGGCTTCATGGCTGGGATCAATGCGGTTTTGAAGGTCCGGGGTGATGAACCATCTATCCTACCCCGATCCCAGGCCTATATGGGCGTCCTCATCGATGACCTGGTCACCAAAGGGACCAAAGAGCCTTACAGGATGTTTACATCCAGGGCAGAATACCGCCTCCTGCTCAGAGAAGACAATGCGGATTTCAGGCTCAGAGACGTGGGGCACAAGCTGGGACTGGTGTCCAGTGATGTCTACCAAGGCTTTTGCAAAAAGCGGGAACAAGTGGAGCAACTGCTCACTCGACTCAGCGAGTTCAAAATTCGGCCTGAACCTTGGGTGATCGACCGATTACAAAGGGTGGGTTCCCCTCCTATCAAGAATATCACCCCACTTGACCAGCTCCTTCGGAGGAACGAAATCTTTTTTGAGCATCTCCGAGAATTTGATCCAGGGTTAGATGCAGTGGAAGAGAGAATCGCTGAAGAGGTGGAGACGAGGATCAAATATGAGGGATATATTCTCCGCCAAGAGAGACAGGTGGAGAAATTGAAGCGCATGGAACATGTGAAGCTCCCCGAAGAGATTGACTATAAGACCGTCTACGGTCTCTCCAAAGAGGTGAAGGAAAAGTTGAGCAGGGTGAGACCCATTTCCCTGGGCCAGGCTTCCCGCATCTCTGGAATCACACCTGCAGCTCTCATGGCTATACAAGTGCACCTAAAAAAGCATGCCTATGGTGACAAGGGATTAGATGCGCAACCTTAGAAATCTGATACTTTCAAAATAGGGGACGTTGTTGACTATCGTGACTAACTAATTTCTCCCCCTGTTTCTCATAAATATCCTTGAAATAGCCGATGTAGATACTCCCAGTTGCCGACCGGCTTCCGCTAAGGAAAGGCCATAACGTTCCGTAAGTTCGATTGCCAAATGTGCTCTTATCCGGGATATCCGCCCTCTGCGACTTCCCCCCTGTAACTCCTCCTTGCTTATGCCTTCTTTTCTGCAGATTTCTTGGATTTTTCTCTCCGTCTTAATCCTGCGTTCATTGATGGAGACTTGGTACTTTACTTCATTCTCGGTTTCTTCTAGGATGCGCTCAACAAATTCACCACTACCCAAGATCCTTTCATCACTAAGCACCTTTTCCTTGCTTCCTCGAAGTGATAAGACTTGTGACCATCCGCCCAGTGTGCGGATTAACCCTCCGCCCACCAAATCCTCTCTTCTCCCCTGTTCAATCCCTTCCTTTACATATTCTCGGTAAGCCCGCTTAGCCTCTGATTCCTTTGTTCCAAACCATGCCAGTACATAATTTCTATCCTGCCACTCCCTTGTCTTTCTGCCCAAGATAACCCCATGTCCACACCAAGAATACCGATCAAGTGCGGACATGTCCTTGACCATTTTCGCTCTCAATGGATTCAGGTGTATGTATCTGACAAGTTCTTGAAAATAGGCATCTTCATCACATACGATTGATTTGTACCGATTCTGAAACAAATGACCATGTCGCTTATGGCGAATGTTGTATGTTATTGCATATCCTGTAAGAAAGCGTCTCATATATTTCGATAATCCGAGAGGGCCGCTCTTAAGAAGAATATGTGCATGATTTCTCAGAAGTGACCAGGCATAAATTGGGGTGCCGGTTTCATGAGCGAGCTCTCCCATCCGTTTAACAAAATCGGTCCTATCGTACCTGTCCGAGACTATCGCTTTTTTCTCTATCCCTCGGACAATGACATGATGAAGAGTCCCAGGTGAATCCAATCTTGCTTGTCTTGGCATAATGATTAATTACCTTTGATCCCTAGCTTCTAATCCATACTCCACGGAACTCTAACTGAATTAGTCACGATAGTCAACAACGTCCCCTATTCCACTCTTGGACGCATAATACGTGACAATCTTTAATTTATGATACTGAGTCAGAATTTGATTTTAGGCACAAATTGGGTTAGAATTGAGACATTCAAAAATCTTCTAGAGGATTACTAAAGATTAGTCAAAAGAGAAATCCTAATCCAGTTTTTTGTGTACTGTTCATCAAAACCCCATCTCTCATCGGGAGAGAGGTGAGGTTTTTCTTTTAATAAGGAGGTTGGGGAGCAATGAAAGAGAAAAGGTCTTTTGACGGGAGCAAACTCTCGGAAGTCATCTCCACGATTCAAGAGAAATATCCAAACTTTATCAGAGAAGGCGCCAGAGCATGTATATTTTTCACAGCATTTCTGCTCGGGGGTATATCGAGCCTTTTTCTTGATATGTCCCTTTTCTTGGGTTGGCCGCTCTGGTTGATTGCCGCATTTGTTTCACACATCATATGCGAGCAACTCTATAGAAGACACGTGTTCGCCTGGTACGAAGCCAATTTGCGTTTCGGAGATGAGGATTAAAAAGAGGAATCGTTGGCGCCGAAGGAGCACCTGGGGTTTGCAGTGGCTGCAAAAGGAGAGTCAGAATGGCAAAAAAGGACGAAGATAAAGAACTGGTAGCTTCTTTCAGTTCAAGCACTGTTTCGGATGTGGAGTATGATATCATCAAGGAATTACATACCCTTACAGATGGCATAGAAAAATCCCTTGATGAATCTGATACGGATGGTGTAAGAGACAAGCTTCCCTATCTACGACATCTTATTAATGATATAGAAGAAGTCCTCTCAGGGGATTTTGAAAATCTAAGATACAGGAGATTTATCACCAAAAAGACGCTCTAGCGTTGAAGATGCAGAATGCTGATGCAACAAGCTTCAGCAGGTCCTTGGTGGTTTTCAGGAGGCTCAAAATTGGCGGACGGTATTGAGAAACGGAGACATCCCAGAATCCCTGTGAGATGGCCTATTACAATTATTACTGAGAAGGGAACCATAGAGGGAGAATCCAGAAATATCACGGTCGCCGGCGTATTTATCCACTGCCGGGAAGAACTCCACGAGAATGAAGTGCATCAGATAATTATAAAGATACCGAAACAGGAGGCCATCCTGGTCAAGGGGCGGGTGGTTTGGTCCAATTTCGATAGCATGGAGGAAACGAGCAGTTACCGTGGAATGGGGTTTTCCTTCATAAAGATCTCTGACGACGACCGGGTGGTTCTTGCCGAAGTAATCTCTCGCCATGCCAAATCCCCAAAAAAGAGCGAACCCCAAGAAGAATAGAAGATAAGCCCCTCCCAAACATCCTCTCAAAGTAAGGCATTTCGAATGGAAAAATAAGGGATTTCCTGATTGAAATCATCTGAAAAGATCATGTACAATGCTTTCCTTCTTTAGGAGTCCTCCCAGGTCTGTTCGGATCGTTTTACCAGGGAGGATGGGGGTTAGAGGGTTGTCTTAAGTGTGTAAAGTTCTACCAATGTGTGGAACTGGATTTCTTAAATCCAGGTATTCACCTTCATATCTTTGTGTTGAGCTCACCTTGGGAACGCTCCAAGTCCTCTAAATCTAGAGAAATTTTCCGCCAACCTGAATTGGTATCTTTTTTGCTTTTCTAGGGCAAATTCGCCTTGGGAATATTGGAGGATCGAGGGGGCAATTTAGAACGATATGATCTCACTCAAGAAATCCCGCTACAAGGGAAGGGTCATCGTGGGTCCTACCCATCACCTGCTAAGGGCAAACCGAACCAAACGCCATGTGAGGCTAGGGGAGAGGAGGAGATTTAGACGATTTCAGGTGCCACAGAATGCGTTTGCTCTCCTTAAAGGTCCTGACGGCAGACTGGGCCAAATCATAGATATCAGCAAGGGTGGCTTGGCATTTCGTTATGTGGGCAATGGCGGGCAACCCAGAAGATCATTGCAGCTGGATATATTCTTGGCCAATAGTGGTTTCCATTTGGAAAAGGTGTCTTTTAGAACGGTTTCGGATTTTGAGGTCAGCAAGCATGGCCTGGCCAATTCTGTGATCATGAGAAGGCGTTGCGTAGAATTTGATGAACTCAATCGAGACCACGTTTCGCGACTGGAATATTTTATAGAAAATTACGCTTTAGGTGCAGTCTCCTGAGACGTTTTGGTTCTCGGAAGCAAGTCCAATAAAAGAAGACAGATGCTCTCTATTAAAAGATAAAGTTATGGCGATTTCAGACAAAAGAAATGATGAGCCCAACATTACCGCTCGGCTGATTGAATTGATCATGAAGCTGTCTGAAGATGAGCAGCGCGCCCTGCTGAATGAGCTTGAAACGACCCACTTTCTCAAGAAGAGGAAGCACGATAGAAAACCTTACTTCTCCGTCGTTGATTATGCCAGTCAAGGAGGGGCCTATACGGATTTCATTCAGAACATAAGCGCTGGGGGCCTATTTATTGGGACCGACGCACCATTCCGTGTGGGACAACAGCTCTCATTAGGTTTCCCATTGCCCATATCCCACAAACATATCATAATTGGCGGTGAAATTGTCTGGGTGAGTCCGAAGGGAATTGGCGTGAAGTTCAACTTGGCGGACCGCGAACTTGAGGCCAGGATCATTAGCCTTGTGGATATGATCTAACAAGTTAGATACAGTACAAAATTCAGGGCCAAAGGGCCCGGGCTTGGGTTAGCTCTGGAAAAGCATTGTTTTCAGATTTTTCAAGTGACTAAAGTGAGCTAAAATGACTAAAGTGCCTAAAGTAAAGGAGTGCGCTTACAGCGCACCTTTCATTTGTGACGCAAATCATACCATTGGAGGTTCTCTAACCGCGTTACCCCACCGCCTTAAAGATCGATTTTCTCCGACTTGAAAATCTTTTGATATTCACTTAATTTATAACATTCACCTGCGCGCTCCAACCTCTTTGTTCACACGATATTCCCTTGAGCACACAAGTGGTCTTGAATAGCTTTTCCGACGACATTACTCCGCATAAAGAATAAGAAGCACAATCTCTGAAGAGGGTCTGATGAAGACGATTCGTGAAACCGAAAGTCAAGTGGTAGAGTGGAAAGGCAGATGGGAATACGAACTGCGCTCAAATGAGGACATCATTGGACTGCTCCATTTTAAAGAGAACCAGGTGACGAGAGCTGTGGCCGAGTCTGCAGAGGGCTCCTGGAGGTTTAGAAAAAAGTGGTTCCCCTTTGATAAAGTGATCCTTTTTGAGGGCGAAACGGATACAGAGGTGGGTGTGCTCAGGACAAAACTGGCAGGAGACAAGAGTTCGCTGGAATTCCCGGATGGGCACCTATTCTACTGGAAGCCCACGAATGTCTGGCGAAACAAGTGCAACTTCACGGACGCATTCGGAGAACCCCTCCTTCATTTCAAACGGAACTCCAGTCCAATCAGTGTCCTCGCAGCTCCCAAAGGACTTTCAACCGGCAAGGTGGAGATTACGCGATTTGGCCTTTACATGTACGAGCTCCCCTTGTTACTCCTTTTGGGTTGTTATCTCATGGTCATAGACTCCATATGAGGCTGATGGAAAACGTCCATATGCAAGACTTCCGAAATCCCGAGGAATGAGGCGTACAGAGAAGTACGCCGCAGTGACGAGGGATGAGGGTAACGCAGCAGATGGGCGTTTTCCATCAGCCTCTACACTTCTCGGAATCTATTCAACTTATAATATATCCCACCCTGGGCCATCAGTTCTTCATGGGTGCCCTGCTCGCGAATACGGCCATGGTGCATGACCAGTATGCGATCCGCTTTCCGGATGGTGGATAACCTGTGGGCCACAACAAGGGTGGTCCGCGTCTCCGTTATCCTGGAAATGGCTTCCTGGATCAGTCGTTCGGTTTCAGGGTCAACGCTCGAGGTGGCCTCATCAAGGATGAGCACCTTGGGGCCATATGCGAGGGACCTTCCGAAGGAGAGCAATTGGCGTTCACCGGCCGAGAGGGTTGACCCTCCTTCACTAATCTCCTGATCCAGACCATTGGGCAGTCTTTGGATAAACCGGTCTGCGTTGGCCTGTGTCAAAGCCCGTTCCATGACCTCCCTGCTCACCTCATTTCGCCCTAAAGAGATATTTTCCTTAAGGCTACCTGCGAAAATAAATACATCCTGCATGACCAGGCCGATCTGGGAGCGAAGCTCTCTTTTTGCCCATTTCCGGATATCAACACCATCCAGATAGATGGCTCCTTTGCCCGGATCATAAAACCTCTCTATAAGGTTAACCACCGTGGTTTTCCCTGCTCCAGTGGCACCCACAATGGCTACCATCTCGCCAGGTTTCACCTCGAATGAGACATCATGCAAAACTGGATACTCTTTTTGATAGGCGAAAGAGACTTCCTTGAACTCCAAGTGCCCTTTCACGGTGGGAAGGCTTACAGGGTGTTCGGGCTCTGGTATCTCCTCTCTATGATCCATGAACTCGAGTATGCGTTCTGTGGAAGCCATGGCCGATTGCATGATATTGTACTTCTCCGAAATGTCCCGAATGGGCTTAAAAAACATCTGGATATAACTGATGAAAGCCACCAGAGAGCCAAGCGTCAGCTGCTCTCCGATAACCTTCCCACCACCATGCCATATGATCAGGGCAACGGCAAAAGCTGAAAAGAGCTCCATGATGGGCATAAAAACCGCGAATACCCGTATCTGTTTCATGCCCGCCAGGTAGTTCTCATGATTGATCCGGGCAAAACTCCGGATTTGGGAATTTTCCCGGGCAAAAAGCTGGATAATCTTCATGCCAGCCAGCCGCTCCTGCATGAACGCATTCATCTTCGCCACCTTTGCCCGGAGTTCCCTGAAGGCCTCACGTGCCAGACGGCTAAACAGGAGCGTAAGCCCAAAGATGACGGGAAGGATGACAAAGCTTACCAGAGCGAGTCGCCAGTTGAGATAGAGAAGGACCGCCAGAATGCCCACCAGAATAAAGATGTCCTTGAACACGGTAATGACGACCGACTTGAACATCTCATTGAGGTTTTCAACATCATTGGTCACCCTTGTGACCAGCCGTCCTACGGGGTGGCGATCGAAGAAGCTCACTGCCTGAGACTGGATTCGTCGGAACAACTGAAGACGAATATCCTGCATGATATTCTGGCCCGTGAATTCCAGGACATAATACTCTCCGTAACCCAATGCAAAGGCAAGCAGCAGAACCCCGAGAAGGATCACCCCCAAGAGTGCTACACCTCTCAAGTCTTTCTCTCGAATGCTCAGAATTTCCCCCCGGCTCATGCTATTCACCGCTTCCAGGGGGACGACAACAGAGCCATCCCTCATCCTGAGAAGCGCATCTCCCTGTTTCACAAGCTTAGCAGGATCTATCTGTTCGGGGTCGATCTTGTAGTACCGATCCGCTGAAATGATACCCCTGCTTCTGAGTTTATGAAGAACCGCTGGATCTATTTTCTTTATATCTGTGTGCGAGACGAGGCCATGTGACCTGTCTTCACTCCTTTCTAATTTGAGACCACGCGTTCTCATGAAATCACGTTGATCAGCCCTCCCCATGGCAGAAAGGTGGACCGTGTACCAGGATGAAAGAATATACCTATCGATGGCGATCTTCGAGACATAGGGTAGGGCCAGATTCAGCACTGTGATGAGAATGCTCAGGGAGAGGCCCAGAGAAATCACCTTTTTGTATGGAAGGGCATAACGGGCCAGCCTCCTCAAGAGCCGCACATTATAGGGCTTGCCCAAGGGCCCTTCTTCCATATATCCGTAATCACCCCACATGAGTAACTCTCCAAGTGAGCCAAAGTGACTGAATGTAATAATGAAGAACCTTAAAGTTAGATGACCGATCCCTAGTGGTGCATACTGCCTACTGCTTACTTCTACACTTGACTCCTCGCGTCAGGGACGATGGAACGGTTATACAAACTTCCGTTCCCCCGTACCCCCGTTCCTCCATTCCGTGCCGCGGAGCGAAGCTAAGTGGCACCAAGTTCCAATTCCTTTGCCAGGAGCTGTTTCTCATAAAGCCTGGCGTATTCATTGCCTCTGTCCATAAGGGTTTTGTGGTCACCTACCTCCACCAATTTCCCCCCATCAAGAACGACTACGAAGTCTGCCCGGCTAATGGTGGAAAGCCGATGGGAGACGATCAAATTGGTTTTCTGCGCCCTGAATTCCAGGACCTTGTTCAGAATTCTTTCCTCCGTGCCTGTATCCACCATAGAGAGGGCGTCGTCCAGAATAAGGATAGGGGGATCGGAGAGAAGCGCCCGGGCTATGGTCAATCGTTGCCTCTGACCACCAGACAGGGTAATGCCGCGCTCTCCAAGCACCGTGTCTATAGTATTCTCCAGGACCTGGATCTCATCATATATCTCCGCAGCCTTCAGTACAGCCTCCAAGGACTCTTGGGAAAAACCGCTTCTGCCGAAAAGAACGTTGTTTCCAATGGTATCCGAGAAAATGATGCTTTCCTGTGTGACAAAACCTATGGACTCCCTCAACGTCTTCAAGGGGATATCCAGGACATCCATGCCATCGATAAACAGGGCACCCCTAGGTATGTTGAAAAGTCGAGGGATGGCATGGAGAAGGGTGGTTTTCCCAGAGCCGACTCGACCCACCAGCGAAACCGTCTGACCCGATTCTATAATGAGGTCAATCTCCTTTGCAGCATAGCTCTCTTTGCCAGGGTATTTGAGTGAAAATCCTCTGAACTCGATACGTCCTCTTATTTGTGAAACCCTCAAAGGGGCGGAGGGCTCCCTGACTTCTGGGACCTCGTCAAGGACTCGATTGATTCGGCGCATGGACGCGGCGCCCCTCTGTATGAGGTTTGTGACCCAGCCCATGGCCATCATGGGCCAAGTTAAGAGATTCAGGTAACCGATAAAGGCCACAAAATCCCCTGTGGTGATTTGTCCAAGAATCGTCAGCCGACCCCCCATCCAAATAATGATGGCTAATCCCAAATTGGTGAAAATGGCCATCATGGGGAAAAACAGGGCAATGGTCTTGGCCAATTTCATGTTCTCAGAAATATACGTTCTCCCCTCCTTTTCCACCTTTTCCTTTTCCCATGGCTCTCTGCAGTAGGCCTTGACGACCCGGATTCCCGCAAAGGCCTCGCGTACCCGTTCCGTCAAATCTGAAAAGGTTTTCTGTACGCTTTCAAAACCCATAGATATTCGGCGGGTAAGGATCCGGGAGAGATATATAATGATTGGGGTGGGAATTAGCGCAATCAGGGTCAAATAAGGGCTGATGGATATCATAAACCCTATGGCCGCTATGCCTAGCACAAACCCATCCGTGAGAGCGACCATCCCCATTCCTGTGGCCATTCGGATGGCGTTGATATCATTGGTGGCCCTTGCCATGAGGTCTCCAGTCTTTGTCCTATGGTAAAAGGACAGGGAGAGGCTCTGAAGATGCGTGTAGAGCTTATTTCTCAGCCCTTCTTCCACTTTTCTGGAATGGCCAAACAGGAGGTGTCGCCAGACATAACGGAGAAGAGCCATGGTGGTGGCAATGAGTAGAACGGCCATGCCATACTGGAGGAGACTGGCAGATGTGGCCGTCTTAAAAGTCAGGGCGTCGATGGCCCTTTTGATGACCAGAGGGATCAACAGCTGGAGAAAATCCACCAGAAGGAGGCAGAAAAGCCCAAAAGCAATCCGCCACCTGTTTTGGACGAAATACGCCT
>JASFIT010000076.1:0-14140 GCA_050122535.1 Desulfobacteraceae bacterium
CACCAGCTTCACCCGTCTCAGTGGCCGAACTTTCAATGGGTTCTTGACAAGCTTACCCTTATACTGCTTGGCATGCAGTTCGGCGGCCTTCTCGTGGGAAAAGGCATGTACTCTATTTCCAATGTGTGGCGTGGTAATCACATTACTTTCCACATAATAGGCCAGTTCCGCCCTTATCTTTTCCCCGGTCGTTTCATCAGTGACCCAGATGGCAGAGATAGGCTCGCTGTTTCCCTTTAACCAGAGCTGTGCACTGAGAACACACGAAAAGCGATAAGATGTTTCACCTTCCTGGATGATGTTCACTTCGTACAGGGGATCTATCCGAATACCGTCCAGAGAGCACTTTTGCGATGAGGAACGGTGTTGGAAAACAACGACTAGAGTCGATATACTAGCCGCAATAATTAATGGAGCAATGAAATGTGATCCTCTCATGATGCCTGTCCGAACCTATTTGGTCACAACCTAATCGCTAATCTCATTTAAATCGTGATAATTAACCATGCCTCCATGTTTCCATCATCGAATCTTTATCGAGAAAAAGCATTATTTGTGCCAGAGTAGCGAGAAACCCATGATCAAACATAACCTTTTGATATTCATGTATTTATTGAAAGGCTAATGCGGTACTGCCCTTCGGGTTAAGAGGCATAATGTTGCAAAAACGCAAAGAATAATGAGAGATGTTGTTGCAAGCTTGAAACGCTCTCATGTCTTCATGGCCTCCGATGGTGGAACGATAGCTGTTCTCCATGTGGAATATATGCTCCCAACCATTGTCAAGATCACGGCCATCATGATGCTTAGGACAAAGGGGATGGGAAAGATCCTTGATGGTATTGGAAAGGATATCATGACGCCCAAATTGGCTATGAAGAATTTCGAAATGACAGCTCCATTGAAGATCTGTATCCACCCTGTTGCGGCCAGGACAATACAGGGCACACTGATAAGGCCGAGGATAAGGTTCTCCAGGGCAATCATCTCTAGGACCTCCGGTGTCTGCCAGCCTAAGGCCTTCATGACACCGATCTCTCGTCTCCTTTCAGACTGACCGAATCCTGAGATGACGCCTAAGGCCGGAATGCCAAGGGCCAAGACAAGGCAGTAGAAACCAGCAAAGACCCCCGCCTTTATGTTAAAACCCCTCTTGGAGTAACGATCGATGAGGTCCTTGGTCTGTACCCTCAGGGGGGGGCGCCCGCTCTCCTCTTCTGAGATCTGAATGATGATGTCCACAATCTGTTCATATCCGGGCCTGGTATAGACCAAAAGGTCTGTCGCCTCACCCCTTATTCCAAATAAATCGGAGGCGTCCTTGAAGTCCATCACCAGGAGGTCTGCGTTCCAGATGCTAAAGGTGGAATGAAATAGGCCAACGATCCGGAAGTCCTGATGAGGACTTCTCTTTATGGTGAATTGACTTCCAAGCCTCAGGTTAAGATATTCTGCAGCTCTCCATCCAAGGATGACTTCTCCCTTTGCCTTGGGCGGTCTCCCTTTAATGATCTGAACAGAAGATGGAGCGCGTTGGGAGGATATGCCAAGAACAGCCATAAACTTGCCCTTCACATAAGTGCGTCCGGTGACTCGAGGGACGACTTGGGTCACACCCTGAATCCCGCGTAGCTTTGCCATCATTTCCAGCTCTATGGGCGCATTGCTTCCGTAGTTATCCCTTGCCACATAGACATCACAGCCCTCTTCTAGAATGCTCGCGAATTGTGACTTTATGCCTTCGCAGATGGCTATAGCTGCGACAAAGGGACAAAGGAGGGCAGTCAGGCAGAGGACGACGACGATACTGCGGACAGGATTCCTCAAAAGGCATTTTATGGCATTGAAAAAAAGGGCTTTATGCTTGCTGAAAATGGGGGCGGGTTCTCGGTTTGGCAAATTACCAGCATGAATGAAAGGATTCCTGGTCATAGACATTTCCGGGGAAGCTCCGCCTCAAACCGAGGAATAGATTAGAATCATGCCCACTCACAAAGGCGAGGTGATGCTAGATCCTGGATGCTAGATGCTGGAAAGAAAACCCTATTCCTTTCTTATCCAGGATCTAGAAACCAGAATCCAGTATCAGCCCATCTCTTCCTCCTGAGTCTATTGTGTTAGTTTGACCCGAATGCTTGGCACTTTGGCTATCATTCTGTCTAGAATGCGCTCTAACCCAGCCATCGTTTGCGCCTCTTATAATGCTTCACGTCCCGGTAACTCTTCCTCTCAGAGAGGGCGCCAAAGCCTAGGTAGAACTCTTTTACGTCTTCATTCTCTTTGAGGTCAGCGGCGGTTCCGTCCAACACAACTCTACCATTTTCCATCACGTAACCATAACTAGCTACTTCTAATGCGGCGATGGCATTTTGCTCCACGAGCAGAATAGCTGTTTTTTCCTCCTTATTGATCTGCCTGATGATCCGGAATATCTCCTGAACAAGTAGGGGGGCAAGCCCGAGGGAGGGTTCGTCCAGAAGCATTAGCTTGGGATGAGCCATCAAGGCCCTACTGATCAGCATCATTTGTTGTTCACCACCAGACACATATCCACTCTTCTGGTTTCTAAGGGGTTTCAACACGGGGAAATATGTATACATCCTTTCTAAGTCGTTTCTCGATTCTGACCGGTCCTTGAGGATGTATGTGGCCACCTCAAGATTCTCCTCTACCGTCAGTTGCTCCAGCACCCGCCGTCCTTCCAGGACCTGAACAATGCCCAATCGGGCAATATCTTCAGGACCCATCCGATCTATCCTCCGACCATTAAAATGAATATCGCCGTGGCTAACCTTCCCCACCTCTGTTTTCAATAGGCCGGATATGGCCTTGAGCGTGGTCGTCTTGCCCGCCCCATTGGCACCCAACAAAGTAATTACCTGACCCTCCTCAAGACCAAAAGATACGCCCCTGAGCACGAGAATGACATCGTGATAGACCACCTCGATATTATTCACACTCAGCATGACCGCCTTCTTTCCTCTACATTATTTCACATTATTCCATAGCATGGATCTTCAGTGATGTCCTAAGGATCCCTTTTTTGCCGTCCTGGTAAGTGATCTCGGCTTCCACCTCAATTTCATCTCTTCCATCATACATGGCCCCAATCAGATCACCGTATCTCTTTTCCAGGGATTCCCTTTTGAGCTTGCGTGTCCGTGTGAGATCGGCCTCATCCGGATCAAACTCCTTATGAAGCGAGACATACCTCTTTACCCTGGCCACCTCCGGCAGGGTGCCATTGACCCTCTCCACGTCAGCCCGAATCAATTTAGCCACTTCCTCTTTCTGGGAGAGATCCGTAAAGGTGGTGTAAGGAATTCGATTGATCTCCGCCCATCTCCCCACATTTTCAAAATCGATGATAATGATGGCTGTTACATAATCCCTTGTCCTGTCACCTACAGCCATGGCGTCCTTGATATAGGTGCTGTATCTGAGACCACTTTCTATGTACTGGGGCGCATATTTATCACCGGATCGCAGTTCGCCCAGCTCCGATACCCGATCCATGAAAATGACATGACCCTGCTCGTCCAGATTGCCCGCATCACCACTGTACCACCAGCCGTCTCTGAGCGCCTGGGCGGTGGCCTCAGGGTTTTTGTAATATTTTGAAAAAGCATACGTACTTTTGACCAGAATTTCCCCGTCATCAGAAACCTTCACATCCACTCCCGGCAAGGGAGGTCCCACTGTCCCGACTCGGATATCATCTTCAAAGTGTCCTGAGATCATGCCCCCTTCAGAACTTCCGTAAACCTGCCTGAGTTTGATCCCCAAGGCCGCGATGAACTTAAAGGTATCTTCGCCCAGGACAGAGCCTGCTGTCGCAGCAAATTTGGCGTTGCTCAACCCAATACGGTCTCGAATTTGCCGTAAAAGCAATAGGTCTGCAATGGCATACAAAAGCTTCAGCCTAAACGGCACTTCCTTCCCTTTTAACTTTAGATCTGCCACCTTCAAGGCAATGGGCATGAAGATGTTGTAGACCGTCTTCTCAATAGCGCCCGCTTCAGCAATCTTTGCCCTTATCTGTGAGACCCACCCTTCCCATTGTCTGGGCCCACCAAGGATCATGTATGGCAGAATCTCAGTAATGTCGTGCAAGACTGTTTCAGGCTCTTCCGGGATATTCAGCTTTGCACCACTCAACAGATGGGGGATGGAACCCAAATAGGCTTCCCCCACCCATGCTGGGGGCAAGTAGCAAAGGATATTTTCTCTCTCACTCAAGTTGCTAAGGGACATGGTGGCTCGGGCTGAACCGATCAAGGCACGATGACTACACATCACCGCCTTTGGGCGACCCGTGGTGCCGGAGGTGTAGTATATGTTCGCGATATCCTCTGGGGACACCGCCTCAAGCATACGTTCAAAAATCTCAGGATGCGACTTTTCATACGCCTTCCCCATCTCCTCCACTTGGTCAAACCTCAATAAAAAGGGTTCTGTGTAGTTGCGCATCCCTTTGTAGTACCAGTAGATGATCTTTTTCATCTTAGGCAGTTCGTCTTTGATATCAAGGATCTTGTCCACCTGCTCCTGGTCCCTGGCAACCACGAACTTACAATCTGCAAAATCGATGAGGTATTTAAGCTCATCCGGGATCGCATCCGTGAATTGGGGAACCACAATGCCTCTCCCTGCCTGTGTGGCAAAGGCCGCCCAATACCACTCCGGCTCATTATCTCCTATGACGGCCACCTTGTCCTCTGGCTCGAGACCCAGACTCTTCAAGCCCAGACAGAAATGCTTTATCTTTTCATAGCTATCCGTCCAGGTGTATTCCTGCCAAAGCCCAAAGTCCTTATCCCTGACGGCCACTTCACTTTCGCCCCATTTCTCATAATTTGCCTTTATGAGTCCTGGAATCGTATTAATCTCTGCCATGGGGTTCCTCGATCGATGTGTGATACCTGATACCGGATTCTGGATACCTGATAGCGCTTGAATTCCAGTCTGTAGATCCGGTATCCAGTATCCCTGCTGTTATCCCTCCCCTAAGTAAGCCTTGATCACCTTCTCATTCGTTTTTATCTCTTCTGGCGGTCCATCTGCGATCTTTACCCCAAAATCCAGCACCACCACCCGATCAGCAATATCCATGACGAGACCCATATCGTGTTCGATAAGGATCATGGGCGTGCCCCGCTCTTCGTAAATATCGAGGATGAATCGGGCCATGTCCTCCTTCTCTTCTCGGTTCATACCTGCCATGGGCTCGTCGAGGAGAAGCAGTTTGGGCTCGAGGGCAAGTGCTCTGCCCAGATCCACCCTTTTTCTGAGGCCATAGGATAGGGCGCCAACCACTTGTTTCCGGATCGGCTTGATCTCCAGGAAATCCAGGATGTCCTCCACGGCCTCTCGATGCTCTATTTCCTCCTTCCTGCCCCACCCGAAGAACAAAGCGCACGCCCCGATGCCCCTGCGGAAATAGATGTGTCGGCCCGCCATGATGTTATCCAGGGCTGTCAGGCCCGTGTAAAGTTGCATGTTCTGGAAGGTCCTGGAAATCCCTCTCTCTGCGATCCTAGACGGGGCAAGGCGTGTAATATCTTCGCCAAGAAAAAGGATCTCTCCCTTGTTAGGACGGTAAAAACCGTTGATACAATTTAGCAGGGAGGTCTTTCCTGCCCCGTTTGGCCCGATGATGGCTAGTAGCTCATGCTCTTTGACCTCTATGTTGACATTGACCAGTGCCTGCACTGCCCCAAAGGTCAGCGTTATCTTTTCGGCTTTGAGCACAACCCCATTCTGATCTGCCATGTTTCTCCCAAAGTCTAATGTTTCTATTTAATCCCCAACGCTAACCCTCACCAGTCTTCATCGCGTCTGCTTTTCACTCCCCTAATACCTCCCCCTTTTCCACCTTCGTTGCCATAGATGTAGGTACTACGGCGAAGTAGGCCAAGGGGGAGGTAGTCTCAGGTTAATAGGGCAAAGGTTTCTGCCACTCCGCTGGCACCAAAAAGGGGGCCGTTCTCCAGCCGGTGACATATTCCCAGCGAACGACCTCCTTACCGTTAACCTTGACCTTCTTCACCTGGGCGATCCTTGAATCGCTGGTGCCTCTCTTATTCTTGCCATAGGTCAAGGTCCCGAGCCCATTAACATCCACCTTCCCCCAACCCTCCGAGGTTATCCTGACCTCTTTTGAGGTGATCTTATCCCAGCTTCCGACTCTGGCCAGGGTCTCCTCTATCAGCCGCTTGGTCTGCCAGGTGTTCATCCAGCCCAGGATATAGGCCGCACCCCGGTCCTCAGGCCTCCGGTTTTTTTCCTTCCATGTCCTTCGGATGATATTCAAACCCGGGGTGTCCTCCCATGTGAGGCGCCAGTTGGTGATTCCTGTCAATCCAATGGCTGCCTCCTGAGGGGTGGAATTATAAATCATGACATCATCCACACCAAAGGTGTTGACGGCAAACTTCAGGCCCAGTTTCATCTTGTAGTTGGCATTCAGGTAAGGAGGCACGGTCTGATAGATCCATTGTCCGAGGCACCAATCGGCCCCTGCCTTTTTGGCCTTCATCAGAGGTGTCATCGCATCCACCGTTACAAAGGGCACAAATATGGTTTCCACATGCTCGAATCCCTTTTTCTTGGCATAACCCATGAACTCATCGGTAATGCAGGCCTTCCCATACCCACTCCCATAGGTTAGGATGGCAAACCGGGGTTTTCTGCCCATCTTCTTGAAATCCCAATTCTCCACCACCCAGTCCGTAAAAAGTCCCCACTCATCTGGATAGTAGGCCGCCGTACCAAAGGCGTATCCCGGCGGGTAGATCACATTGGGACTGGTGCTGCAGGTGTAGATACACTGGGACCGGTCCCGTTCATACCGTGCCTTCAGAATCTGCTGTTCTCCGGTTCCGCAGGTATGCCAGATCGGATATCCCTTTGCTCTGAGTCTTTCGTACCCGCTCGTGGCGATATCAATCTTGCTTTTCGTATCCTCCCATTCCACAAAGACCTCTCTGCCTCCGATCCCGCCATAGGTCTTGTTCATATACTCGATGGCATCCTGGATGCCCACCAACCTGGGAGCATTCCAGAACCCGAGGGGGCCTGTCAGGTCCCCCAGGAAGCCTATGCCGTATTTCTCCTTGGCCAATACCGTTCCGTTGAAGGCCAGTGGCAAGGTTACAAGCAGGAAAACCAAGACTGCCAAAATGCTCATCTTTTTCATAAACAACCCTCCTCTTTTTGTAGGTTAATTAAAACGGACATCAGTTACACCGTATTCGTTCGATCCTGTCTCTCACCCCCTTTTAATGGCCATAGGTGAACGGCCAGTGTCTGAAACGACCTTTTAATATTTCCCACCGATGGGCCAGCCCTCTGGGCTCTAGAATAAGAAAAAGCACAACCACCATTCCAAACACCACAAGCCCTGTGGACGCGCCAATGCGGGATGCAAGCTCCGATGGAAGAACCCGGCCCAAAAATGGGGTGAGTGCGGAGACCAACTCGTCCAAAACCTTTATAAAAACGGTCCCCAAGACGCCACCTAAGATGGAACCCATGCCCCCAATAATGATGATACCCAGCATCCATATGGAGTCCATCAAGCTGTATTGGTCTGGCCGAACAGTCCACCTGAATGCGATATTAAGCGCACCTGCGACGCCAGCAAAAAAGCAGCCGATAAAAAAGGCCCTTAGCTTATACCCGAACAGGCTAATCCCCATGATTTCCGCAGCCAGGTCATTGTCCCGGATGGCCACAAATGCCCTTCCCAGGCTGGATCGAACCAAATTCTGGGCAAAGTACGTCATGAGCACGGCTATGGGCATGATGAGGTAGTATAGGTTTTGCTGCGTATCAAAAACGATGCTGCCCAGCTGAATCGGCTCAATGCTCATGCCCTGAGCGCCACGGAATATCTCGGGTTTGAAATGAAGAAAAAATGCCGCAATGATGAATTGAGCCGCTATGGTCGCCATCGCCAGATAGAATCCTTTGAGCCTTAAGGAAGGCAAGCCGAAAAGAATCCCCACAACCCCGGCAGTGGACGCAGCCAAAGGAAGTGAAATCCAGAAGTTTAGCCCCCAGATGGTCATAAAGGAGGCGCACGCATAGGCCCCAACCCCCATAAAGGCGGCATGGCCCGCAGAAATCTGACCGGCATATCCTGTAAGGATATTTAGGCCATGGATCGCTATCGTTATTATAAGGATCGTGTTGATAACATTGAGCAGAAATCGGCTTGGGAATAGTTGGGGGACAAGCAGGAGAAAAAGGAGGAATAAGCCCAACGCAACCCACTGAGGAATCGTTCTCAAAATGGCAATATCCTGTTCATACCTGACATCGAACACGCCAGCGGGTCGAGTCATATTAAATCCTTTCTATCCTGACCATTCCAAAAAGCCCATAGGGCTTGATGAGCAACACGATCAGAAGAACGATAAAGGGAACCACTTCTCCCAGTTCCCCACTCAAATACCCTGTCACAAGGCTCTCCAGGAGGCCAACGATAAACCCTCCCACAATAGCCCCGGTAATGGAATCAAGCCCCCCCACCAGCACGGCCGGGATGGCCTTGAGCCCCAAATGGCTATTCAGATAATGCCCTCCCGAGAGGCTTCCAAGAAATATGGAGGCCACATAAGCTAATATGGCGGCGATGACCCAACTTATGCTGAAGATGTGCGTGACCCGGATGCCCATACTCTGGCTAACCTGATGGTCCTCTGCCGTTGCCCTCATGGCCTTCCCCAGGACGGCCTTTTGATAAAAAAGGGCAAAAGCCGTAAAGCCCACAGCAACGACGACAAAGGCCCAGATCACCTGCTGGTCGATGGCAATGGTGCGTATCATGATCGCCTCTGCGGGAAACAACTCTGGATATTTATAGAGCCCTTCTCCCCATAGCATCAAAGCCCCTCCCTCCAGCAGGTAACCCAACGCGATGGTCATCAACAAGGCAGCGATCAAGGGTTGGCCAATCAGTGGGCGGAGTGTCAACCTTTCCAATAGGAGTGCAATGAACGCTGTTGCAGCCACGCTCACAAACATGCCGCCTATGATGCCAAATTTATGAGACAGGGTGGCACCGAAAAGGACAGCGACCATGAGTAGATGGCCTTGCGCAAAATTAAAGACCTTGGTGGATTTGTAGATGATTACGATACCCAGAGCAATAATGGAATAGATTGCACCCAGGAAGATTCCGGATAGTGTAAAATAGAAGAGATAGTACAAGGTTTGACCTCCTTTTCTGCTGTGAGACGGCTACCTGATTAAAGCCAAGCGGCATATCTTCGATACAGGGAGGTTCACTGCGTTTGTTTCGCAAATCGGAGGTTTAGGCGATTTATAAGAAAAGACTGTTATTCTTGGACGTCTATTAATTGGGTTACGTTCTGGGTTACCGTCTATAGACTGTTCGACATGACGTTGGTAGGAATTACAGACTCGCAACAGGGACACAACCCCCTGTCAGGAGCACCGTATGCGCATTATGAGGATTTTCTCCATGGGTGCCACCTCCAAAAAAGAGGTTAACAGCTAAAAAGAAAACGCTTACAGTAGATATAGAAAAATTCTTGGTGAGTCAAGTTAATTTGGAAGTGCTATGGGGAGTTCTTCATAGCCTGCCCATTTCGCCAGAAAGTCATCTTCAACGCAATGCTCTTAGTCGTCAAAGATGAGCTAAGGAAGAATTTAGTCGCTGAGGGCCGAAAAAGAGATAAGAATATGACGTTTTTTCAGGTTATTAGGATGAAAAATAGTCAACAATAGCATTGGTTAGGGCTTCAATGGTGTATTCCTCGGGAATCAGGCTGACGGACAACCCTCGCTCTTCTGCGGTTCTTGCCGTGATAGGTCCTATACAGGCAACACCCACCTTGGCCATCCATTCTTTCAGGTGTTGCCTCTCTTCGTGAAACATCTCCATGAAATTGCTGACTGTTGAAGAGCTGGTAAAGGTGACCATGTCTATTTCCCCTCTCTCCAGCATGTCTTTGACACGACCCTTGTCATGATCCGGCCTGACGGTCTCATAGGCTGGAATCTCATCCACATTGGCTCCCAGCTTCACCAACTCCACGGGAAGGACTTCCCTTGCCTTGGCAGCCCTGGGCAATAAGATCTTCACCCCTTTCACATCCCATTTTTTGAAAGCTTCCACCACCGCCTCTGCACGGTACTCTTCAGGGACCAAGTCAGGCCTTATACCTTTTTTATATACAGCTTCTGCCGTCTTCGGTCCTATGGCCCCCACCTTCATGTCCCTCAGTTCCCGCATGTCCAATCCTAAATCCTCGAGGCGCTTAAAAAAATATTTCACACCATTGACGCTGGTAAAGAGCAGCCATTGGTAGCGCTCCAGACGCATCACCGCCCGATCCAGAGGATCCCAGCTTTTGGGAGGCACCACCTGAATCGTGGGAAACTCGATACACGCTGCGCCCAACGCATTTAAATGCGCCAGGAAACCGCTCGCTTGCTCCCGGGCTCGCGTCACAACGATCCTTTTCCCAAATAGGGGCTTGTTTTCAAACCAGTTCAGCTGTTCTCTCAGATTCACGATATCTCCCACAACGATGATGGCCGGCGGCTTCAACCCTTCGCTCTGAGCACGCTCGGCAATGTCCTGAAGCCTACCCACGACTGTCTTCTGCTCTGGCACGGTCCCTCTTTGAATCAGGGCTACGGGTGTGTCTGGAGAACGTCCATGCGCCATGAGGCGTTTGGCAATCTGGGGTAGGTTGCCGACGCCCATCAGGAAAACCAGAGTCCCCACGCTGGTCGCCAGTTTATCCCAGGCAATGCTTGATGTCTCTTTCCTTGGATCTTCATGCCCTGTTATAAAAGCGACGGTGGACGTGTAGTCGCGATGTGTCAGAGGAATACCCGCGTAGGCAGGGACGGCAATGGCTGACGTGACGCCAGGCACGACCTCGAAAGAAACTCCCGCCTTTACCAGTTCCTCAGCCTCCTCACCACCTCGACCAAATATAAAGGGATCTCCTCCCTTGAGACGGACAACGGTGAGACCCTTTTGGGCCTTGTCCACGATCAGCTGGTTTATCTCCTCCTGACTGAGGGTGTGCTCCCCCCCCTTTTTACCCACATAGATCATCTCCGCCTTCTTATCCGCGTGATCGAGAAAGGCCTCATTGGCCAGATAGTCGTATATGACCGCATCCGCCTCTTCCAGACACGCCTTCGCCTTGAGGGTAAGGAGACCCGGATCTCCTGGACCAGCACCAACCAGGTACACAATGCCTTTTTTACGACGCGTCATCACTCGTTACCCTTACTCTCCTCTTTCCCTCTAAGAAACCCTCGAATTGTTAATACCAAGAAATTCGAAATTCTAATATCGAAATTCGAAACAATCACTAATTTTCAAAATTCAAATGCTCTAAACAAACTGACGGAGAACTTGAATGTGCAAAGCTACCTAGCGTCTAGCAGAAGAGATCATGCATTCTTTGTATGTTTTGAACATTTGGGCATTCGTATTTAGGGTTTGTTTCGGATTTCGGATTTCGAGATTCGGATTTGTGAGTATCCTGTCACCGCCTCCCATAAATCCTTTCAAGGATCTTATCTGCGCCCGAGGAAAGAAGCCTTCTGGCAAGGCTAATGCCTATCTCTCCAGCCTCATTCCTTTGCCCTGTGATTTTATCTCTGATGACATGGGAACCATCCAACTCAGCCACCATCCCCTCCAGACAAAGCCCCTTACCATTCACCTGACAAAAGGCGGCTATAGGGACTTGGCAGCCCCCTTCCAACTCCTTTAGAAAGGCCCTCTCCGCCTTAACGGTAACCTGAGTTTCCACATCATTGAGGAGATCGATCAGGCCTATGGTCTGCGCATCATCACGCCTCACCTCCAGACCCAATGCCCCCTGGCCAATAGCCGGTAGCATCTGTTCCGTCGAAAGCAACTGACCGATACGATCTCCAAGACCGAGACGTCGCATTCCCGCGGCAGCCAGAATGATCGCCTGAAATTCCCCGGCTTCCAGTTTCCGGAGCCGTGTATCCACGTTCCCTCTCAGGGGCACCAACTCCAGATCAGGGCGAATGTGAAGGAGTTGGGCTGTCCGCCTCAAACTACCCGTACCCACCCGAACCCCTTGGGGAAGCTGCTCAAGGTTTTCGTATTTTACGGAGACAAAGGCATCGCGCGGGTCCTCCCGGGCTGGAAAGGTTGAGACAATCAGGCCTTCTGGCAAATCTGCCGGCACATCCTTCACGCTATGTACGGCCAAATCAACACGTTTATCTAACAACGCCTCTTCAATCTCTTTTACGAATAGACCCTTTCCCCCGATCTTAGCGAGGGGGGAATCTGTTATTTTATCGCCCGTGGTCTTTATCCTGACCAGCTGGGCCTTCACATAGGGGTGCCTTTCCTCTATTATCTTTTTCACCCACTCACTCTGGGCAAGGGCTAGTTTGCTCCCACGTGTACCTATTCTTAGAATCATATTTTTGAGTGCCTAAAGTGAGCTAAAGTGCCTAAAGTTGAAAAATCAAGAAATCACGAAAGCACGAAAGTATGAAAACACGAAAAGGGGGAAAGTTACAAAGTAGATGCGGCTTTGCCTCCGGCCCGTAGGGCCTACGCCCCGGAGGGAGAAAAGCGGCGTAGCCTCAGACCGTAATTTGGCTTAACTCTCCTTTTCTCTGCCTAACAAGAACTTCACAAGTTCCAGGTCTTGAGGCGTGGTCACTTTGATATTGTCCTCTGGGCCTTCAACCACCTTTACAGGTATTCCCACTTTCTCAACCAAAAGGGCATCGTCCGTCACTTCCTCCCATCCTTCCTCCACAGCCCGACGGTGTGCCATGAGGATATCCTCATATCGAAAGACCTGGGGGGTCTGGACCAACCAGACCTTTTCCCGATCGTAGGTCTTTATAACCTGAGCATTTTTGTCGATTTCTTTGACCGTCTCTTTGGCGGGCAGACCGGAGATGACAGCGCGGTGTTCTTGCGCAGCCTTTACGACGCGTTCAATAAGGTCATGCGTAATTAACGGTCTAACACCGTCATGGATCAGGACAAGTCCATAGTCACCGCCTGACGCCTCTATCCCCAATCTGACCGAGTCTTGGCGCCTCTCCCCTCCAGCAACCACATTTTCCACCTTTGTCAAATGGTGCCGTTCTACGATCTCGCTTCGGCAGTATTTCACCTCATTTTGTGGTGCAACCAGTATGATGCTATCGATGGCAGGGCATACTTGAAATTTTTCCAGCGTAAAGGCCAGAAGAGGTCTCCCCTGCAGATCCAGGAACTGCTTGGGACGATCATTTTTCATACGCATCCCGGTTCCCGCAGCAGGGATGATGGCGACTGTCTTCAGACTGCTTTTGCTATCTGGTTTCTTCATGTTCGATCCTAAATAATATCCCCGAACTCACGATTGACCATCAGCAACGGACTTCGACAAAAAAAGCAGGCCCAGGATTGCCCATCCTGAAAGCCTGCTTGAATGTAAAGCCTCTATCAGGCCGCCTGGGCCACTTTTCTCGTTCTCTTTTTTAGGCGGTTGATGCGGCGGCGTAAAACATCCAGCTTTTTTCTATCTCTTGCCGCACGTGCCGCCTCTTTTTCCTGTTGAAGAAGAATAATCTTCTGTTTAAATTCCCTTATACGCGGGTCCTTTTCAACCCCCCTCTTTTCCCTCTTTTCTGCTGGCGCCTCCTCCTTTATTCCTCGCGCCCTCTTAATGACCTCCAGGAGTTGTTCTTTTTTCATGGCGTGAGCGCCTTCAACATCTGGGATCTGAGCGGCTACCTCCCTCAGTTCCTTGGCCGTCATTTTGTCCAAGGGCTTCTCTTTTGCCTCGATTTCCTCTGGTTTCTTTACTTCCTCCTCTTCTTCCTTTGCCTCGATTTTCTCTGGCTCCTTTACTTCCTCCTCTTCTTCTTTTGCCTCGATTTTCTCTGGCTCCTCTTCCTCCGCCTTCTCTTTCTTTGGTATTTCCTTCTTCGTCTTTTTAGCCTCTACTTCCTCTTTCTCTACCCCTTGTTCTTTGGCATTCCTTATGGCTTCCAGGAGTTGTTCCTTTTTCATAGAACTGACACCAGTGATCTCTGGGAGCCCTTTGGCCACCTTCTTCAGTTCCTTGACTGTCATCTCTTCAATAGGCTTTTC
>JASFIT010000077.1:0-14024 GCA_050122535.1 Desulfobacteraceae bacterium
TTTCCCCTCCATGGAAGATTGATAAGCAAGGGCATGTCAGGTGGAAAATCCGCACCCACCGCAACCATTTTGAGCTCATTCGGAGCTGCTTTATCAAGGCGAGCCGGTGAAGTGACTGCTTCACCCAATCATCTCATTCAAAATCCCTCTAGAGTGTCAATCAATGCCTCAACATAGCGGAAGGCCTGCTCCCAAAGGGATTTTTGGTCTGTGTTCACTCCCACCTGGGCAAGCATCTCGATTGGAGTCTGTGAAGCACCAGAGCTGAATAGCCCGATAATCTTTTCCAAGAACTCTTCCCCATTATTTTGAAAATGCTGATACAAAGCAATAGCGAGTAGATTTCCGAATATGTAGCTATAACAGTAAAACGGATGATGGATAAAATGGGGAATATGGGCCCAACCCCAGCGGTAGTCAGGGATCATCTCCACGTCCTCTCCGTAGAGCCTCTCGTTTTCCTCCCACCAGAGTTGGCAGATTTCTCCTGTATTCAACAACTGGTTTTGCCTCTGGCGATGGATGGCCTGTTCAAAGCGTGTGAGAACATTTTGTCGATACACGGTAATCATAATCCCGTCCAGGTGTGATGAGAGCAGGGTAGGGACTCGAGCGTGTAACGCTTCCCTTTTCAGGAGATGCTGGGTGAGGACAATCTCATTAAGAGTGGAAGCCGTTTCTGCAAGAATGGGAGATGGGTCAAAATTGAGAAAACTCTGTCGGGAGGCAAGCCGGTAATGAATTCCGTGTCCCAGTTCATGGGCGAGAATCGCCACATCCCGCAACTTCCCGCTGCAATTCATCAAGACAAAGGGGTTTTGAGAAGGCGCAAAGCACTTGCAAAAGGCCCCACCCCGCTTCCCTTTTCTCAATTCTGCATCGACCCACTTTTTTTCAAAGAATTCATGGGCAATTGACTGGAACAAGGGATCTAGGGTCTCCATTGCCTCAAGAACAAACTCCTGTGCCCTTGAAAAAGGGATCTGAGTCCCCTCATCATTAAGTGGCGCCCAAAGGTCAAAATTCTTCAGTTTCTCCAGGCCCAAAAGTCGTGCTTTCTCGCGAAAATATCTGCGGGCCAAAGGATAGTGGGCCTCCACCACCTCCATCATCTCTCGGATAATTCCTTCATTCACCCCATTGGTGATACAAACCCTATGCATGGGGGAGGGATGCCCCCTTTTCAGGTTTTCCAGACGATGATCCAAGAGCAAGGCATTGAAAATATTTTTGAAAACAACGCTCTGCTTGCCAAACGCTTCAAGAAGAGCCTGGTACGCATTTTCCCGCAGTGAGCGGTCGGGTTCATAGAGAAGGGACAAGACTTGCTCAACGGATAATGTTGTGACTTGGCCTTCTAGGTCCAGAGCAACTTGAAGAGAGGCCATGAATTCATCATAAAAAGACACGAGGGCCTTTCTTCCTGAGAGGCGCATCCTTTGGATGATCGCCTCCTCCGGTTCACTCAAGGCATAAGGTTTGAGTTTTATCTGTTGAAGTAGGAAATGGCGGTAGCTTTGAAGCGCATTGTGCTTTGCCAGCCCTTTGAGGGCACTTTCACGCAGTGCCATAATCTCAAGCGGGAAAAAAGTGATCATCTCTAGGATTTCATTCCACGCCTCCCTGACGCTTTGAAAAAGCCCGTTTCTTATTGGGTCACGAACATCCGATGCATGGTAGAGATAGGCAAAAGCATAGGGCCTCATACCCAACTCATGGATCGATTCATATGCCTCAATGGCCTTGAGCAGGGTTTGGGCTTCCAGGTCTTCATGACTGATTTTGCCCTTGTAGAGAGAGACAAATGCCTGTGCCTTTTCACGAACCGCTTCTAAAGCTTGATCGAGTCTTGGATCATCCGGTCCTTGATACAGGTCATCAAGATTCCAGACAATGCCCTTGGCCATGTTTTCGCATTTTTTTTCAAAGACAGGGTGTGCGTTCATATTTTTGGAAGCCTAATATCTGTCCAAGGCCTGAAAGAACCGGTTAATGTCCTCCTTGTTGTTATAGAAATGGGGTGAGAGGCGGATCATCTGATTTCTTACGGAAACCCTGATCATCTCTTTGGTCAAGAAATCGTAAAGGGATTTGGAGTCGGTGGAGGGGATAAAGCTCAAAATACCCGAGCGTTCGTTGGCGCCCATGGGCGTTACAATCTGGACCTTTCTCTCCTTCAATCCCTCATAAAGGAGATCATTTAGGGCCATAACCTGGTCACATGCCTTCTCAATGTCCACCTCCATGAGCAACTCAATGGCTGCACCGAGGGCATAAATCCCTGCCACATTCATGGTGCCTGGCTCAAAACGGAGGGCATCGGGCTTCAGGTCAAACTGAATTTGGAAGAACTCCTCTTCCTGCACGACGCTTTTCCATCCCACCTGCACCGGGTGGACCAGGTTGTCCACCTCCCTGGACACAAAGAGTCCCCCACATCCCATACTGCTCAAGAGCCATTTGTGGCCACCCGAGGCTAGAAAATGGATTCCATATTTTTTGACGTCCATGGGAATAAGCCCCAGGCTTTGAATGGCGTCCACACAGAAGAGGAGCCCCTTTCTACGACAGAATTCCCCAAGGGCTTCCAGGTCACAGAGAAAACCGGTTGCGAAATCCACAGAGCTGACAGAGAGCAGTCGGGTGCGTGGGCGCAGTGCCTTGTCCACTTCTTCAATGCTGAATCGCCCCCCGTCCCTTTCAAAGTGATAAACTCTGACTCCCTTTCGTTCCAAATTCATCCAGGGGTATATGTTGGTGGGGAAATCAGGCTTTGCAATCAGCACGCCATCACCCTCTTTCCAGTCCAGGCCGGCCGCAACGGCACTCAAGCCTTCCGACGTATTGCCTACAAATGCGATTTCCTCCGCATCCGCATGAACAAGCGCAGCAAAAAGACGGCGTACTTCCTCTATCCTCTTCGCCCACCTCGGGTAATAATCGCTTCCATAGTGGCTGAATTCCTGGTAGAGAGACTCTGCGGTGTTGACCACCCGCATGGAAAGGGGGGAGATGGCGGCGTGGTTCATGAACGCACATCGCTCGGTTATGGGGAATTCAGATCGATATCTATCGAAATCCACCAGTTTGGCCTCCTCGCTTCCTGGTCCTTTGCGATTAGGGAAAAAGATCTGAATGAAGGGGCACCATAAGGCTTGATCAAAGGCCTTTGAAAAACAAGTTCCCGGTCATTGCGAGGACCCCGCAATTGATGCGGGGGACGTGGCAATCTCGTTGGGTTTCGGAAGAAAATAAGATTGATTCGCCTCGCTCGCAATGACAATGTGAGCATTTTTAAAAGGTCTCTATGAATCGGCAAGGGGCTGTGGAGGTATTTTAAAGTCTACGTGGGAACAAAATTATTTGCCTGGAAGTAATCCTCTTTCAGCATGTTTAAGGCCCCTTCAAAAGCGAGAAAGTGATCCTGTTCCCATTCCGACAGCTCATTGTAAAATTGCTTCGCCTCTTCGCTCTGGGCCTTTTGGGCACATGACCTATAAAAGCTCACGGCATCCAACTCCAGCTTCATGCCAATGGTCAAGGCGCTCACCTCAAAATGGGAGTCCTTGACCCTCTTCTTAATTTCCTCGCTGAAGATGGGATTTTCTGCATGTTTGTATCCTTTTTTCGTCAATTTCTTTGAAAAATCATACTCACCCTTTTCCAGGACAGACTTGTACTGGTGCCGGAGATAATTAAAATGGCCCATCTCTTCTTCCGCCATGCGCTTAAAGGTCTCTTTCCCCATCGGGTCAGAGGTGCTTTTAGCCGCATTTTTGTAGAACTCGTGGCCGGTTAGCTCAGCCTCAATGGCTATCTTTAAGCCCTGTAAAATCTCTTCGGTCTGCTTATCCATTTTCCTCTCCTTTCATTCACCCCCACCCCGTCACTCAGCTGAGGAGGAGGTCACGCAACCTCGGATTAAGTTGTCTTGGCCGTCACAGGTCTATGTAAATAGATAATGCTATTTTGGATCCTCTTCAAGGGTGAAACGCCACTTGCAGAACAAATCCTCAGGATGAGGATCGGGAGGAGCAAAGAGGCATTCTACCTGGATGCGCTCGTCCACTTCCTGGGCAAAGCCGACAAACTCATCCCTGTGCATTTCTTTGCACACGAATTCGTCCAAGCCCCTCCTCAATCGAGCCTCCTGTGTGGGACAAGAGGGCACAGAGATCTGGACCTGATCTTCCGATTCCTCGATCTGATAACCCACAAGAATGCACCAGGGAAAATATCTTAAGGCGTTCACAAACCCTTTCAGTCCTTTTTCCTTGATCTGAAATCGAGATATGAGGTCTTTGGCGGCCATGCCCGCAACACGTCCCCAGACCTGTTCATTGAGGCGTTCCGCTGTGGGCTGATCAAATTGCTCTGCCACGTAGATAAACCAGAAGGCATCAATCACCCGATAGTGCCAAAGAAGGAATTCCAAATACTTCCGAAGCTCATTTGGTTCCATCTTATCGAAGATTCGTAGATCCATGATTGCCTCCCTTCTCCAATCCGTCTTCGCGTTCACATGCCCGGGATCCAGTCCCAGGGCCCTTGGTTTCCGTTCTTCCTGCGGTTTTTTGCTCAGTTTCAAATGCGCGATCCACATATAATTTGTGCCTTACCCTTATCCTCGCTCTCCTATGGAGACATAATTCCTTTCGTTGAGACCTGTATAGACCTGCCTGGGTCGGTGCAGCTTCCATTTGGGGTCATCCATGCTCTCCTTCCACTGGCTTATCCAGCCAGGCAAACGCCCGATGGCGAACATGACAGTGAACATATTGAGAGGAATGCCGATGGCACGCAAAGCAATGCCCGTGTAAAAATCCACGTTTGGATACAGGTTGTGATCTATAAAATAGGAATCTTTTAGGGCCACCTCCTCCAATTTTCTGGCAATATCCAAGAGCGGATCATGCCGCTTGAGCTTTTTCAGAACCTTGTCGCACATCTTCTTCATGATGATGGCCCTTGGGTCGTAAGTCTTATAGACCCTGTGACCAAAACCCATGAGTCTGAAAGGATCATTTCTGTCCCTTGCTCGAGCTACGAAAGGATCCACATCACCACCGCTGGCCTCTATCTCGCTCAGCATCTCCACCACCGCTTGGTTGGCTCCTCCGTGGAGGGGACCCCAGAGCGCAGATATGCCAGCAGAAATGGCGGCATAGAGATTTACCTTCGCACTCCCCACCAATCGAACAGCTGCGGTGGAGCAGTTCTGCTCGTGATCCGCGTGGAGGATCCAGAAGACATTTAAGGCATCCACGAGATCGTCGTCAATTTCATAGGGGCGGACGGGTGAATCGAACATCATGTTTAGGAAGTTCGCCGCATAGGTGAGATCGTGCCTCGGATATACGACCCTGTGACCCCTTGAAATCTTGTAGGACATGGCCGCCATGGTCCTCAGCTTGGAGAGAAGCCGGGTAAAAGTGACATTGATTTCCTCTTCTTCTGTTCTTTCGGGCAGTTCAGGGTAGAAGGCGCGCAAGGCATTGACCATGGAGGTCAGAATGCCCATGGGGTGAGCCCGGCGCGGGAAGCTCTCAAAGAACTCACGCATGTCTTCGTGGACGAGAGAGTGGTCATTCAGCAAAATAGAGAACCGCGTCAACTCCCTTCGTGTAGGGAGCTCACCATTGATTAATAGGTATGCCGTCTCCACAAACGTGGAATGCTCCGCCAATTGATCCACCGGGATGCCTCTGTAGCGAAGGATCCCTTTTTCACCATTCATAAAGGTGATGCTGCTCTGGCAGCTCCCCGTATTTGCATAGCCGGGATCTAGGGTAATGAGGCCAGTTTCCTGGCGCAATTTTGAGATATCGATGGCTTTCTCGCCTTCTGTTCCCTCGATAATGGGCAGTTCGAAAGCCTCTCCATCTATGACCAATTTGGCAGTCAGTTCCATCTGTTACACCCCCCTTGAAATCCAAAAAAGCTCTTTTAACATAGATAAGGACAATTAACCAGAGTAAAAATTTGCCAGCCTCATAGGCTCTTTTTTACCCTTATGGAATCTTCACAGTCTCCACCCCCAGAATTCCAGAAAGTGGGCAAAATTCCACATATCAGAGGAATTTCTGTTCGTAATCATAAAAGGCATTGAATACGCTATCCCTTTTAAATTCTCTGTACGGGTAGCGAAACATTTCGAGATGTCTTACAACCCCCCTCAAGCGGGACGACCCGCCTGCCTCACCGGTCCGCCTCGCCTGCTCGGTTGGAGAGGATGGAAAGGGGGGCAACTTCCAGGATAATTCTCTGAGATGAAGGTTGAAACAATACCAAGGAAGGAATTAATAAGGAAGCTTTTCGGGTGGTCTCCTTTCCGGGACGTATTCGCGTGGGATCTTCTCGTCGTTCCAATCTTGTGTCACATAGAGGTTGCAATAGCAACTTCCGTATTCTTTTACGTCCGGTTCCCTGTATTCACAGGGGCAGAAGATATCCTTATCCTTTTCTCGATCCCCTGAGAGCAACCTGCATGGGCATCCCATGTACCCATAACGTTCCTTATTGGTCAAAAGGGCTTCAAGAAGATCAAAAGTCCTCTCTTTGTCTTTGTTGAAGAAGTATCCCTTCGCTTCCTGGATCTTCTTCAGATTCTCATAGAGTTTTTCCACTTCGCTCATAATCCCAAAGCCTCCCTGATCTCTTTTTCCTTAAATCCTACAATAACCGTGTCACCGATAATGATTGTAGGAAATGAGCATCGAGGATTGAATTTCTTGACGTCCTCTAGAATGGCTGCCCTCTCATCTCCGCTAAGCATATCCACATCTGTGAATTCATATTTTACACCACACTCACCAAGGAATTTCTTGGTGGCCTTGCAGTGGCTGCACGTGCTTAGCGTATACATCATAACATCATTATCACCCATATTCTGATCTCCTTCCTTTGCCTGAGCCACGCTGCTTCTGTAAGTCCTGTTCTGGACAGACATATTGCCATTTTTCATGCGTACAGACTGTTTTGTGACCACATATTAAGATAGCTATCAATGCTTACCGTATAAAGCCATCCACAGTCAAGCCCTTTAAGGAAGCTAGTCTCTCTATAAAAGCCACATATGGACAAGTTTCTGAAAAACGTCTATATCTTAGTAATAATTCAGCAAGTCGTCAGATGGTTATCCCATGAAAAATGATGCCCTGATACTCTTCTTTGTTAGATACCCAGAGCCGGGTGAAGTGAAATCACGTCTTGCCGCCACCATTGGCCCGGATAAGGCCGCTGAGGTGTATGGGCATTTTGTCCTGGATCTCCTCGCCAAATTGGAATCTACGCAGCTCCCCTTCAAGGTATGTTTTTACCCAGAGCAAAAATGGGACTTAATGATGGGATGGCTGGGGGACGGGTATGAGTACAGTCTGCAAAAGGGAGTGGATCTTGGCGAACGTATGGCCACCGCTTTTCTGGATGCCTTTGCAGGAGGACACAGCCGGGTTGTCCTCATGGGTAGCGATTTTCCGGATCTGCCCCAGTCATTTCTTGAACAGTCCTTAGGCGCCTTAAATACACACGACGCTGTCATCGGCCCTGCCATGGATGGGGGGTACTACCTGATCGGCTTCCGGAAGGAGACGTTTTTTCACCAGGCCTTTGAGGGCATGGATTGGGGCACGGAAGGCGTTTTTCGACAAACCCTTTCTATCTTGAAAGATCATAGAAAGGGCGTTTATGTTCTGCCCGTTTGGAATGACATAGACACCATTGAAGATCTTAGGGAGTTCATCCAGCGATCAGAAAGTTCTGGCTTCGCCACCTCCAAGACCCTGTCATTTCTTTCCAAACTGAAGATTCCCTAATCACTTTCTCACCCCCCTTTAATAAAGGGGGGCGGGGGGATTTTGTGCAGACTTGTGAGTACAAACTAAAGATTTTAAAGGTCAAACGGCAACCGCCTATTTAAAGTGATCCCCTCCAGGTTCAGGAACACATCATAGACAAGCACCTCCACGCCGTTTCTAAACGCTCGCCTCAGTTCCTCCCCATAGGCGGGGTCTATGTGATCAGCCGGCCTAAACCGCTTTGCATCCATCCTTTGAACCAGGTAGAACATGACGCATCGGCTTCCCTTGCGTAATTCTTTCTGAAGCTCTACAAGATGTTTGAGGCCCCGGGAAGTGACAGCATCCGGGAAATAGGCAACACCATCTTCCACGAGAGTGCAATTCTTGACCTCTACGAAACATCGTTTTTCACCTTTTTCGAGGAGGAGGTCGATTCGGGAGTTCTGACCGTATCTTACCTCACTTCGGATCCTTTCATAACCTCGAAGTGCCTTAATCCTTTTGTGTATGATCGACGCCTTCACGAGCTGGTTGGGAACCCAGGTGTTGACACCAACCAGGGAGGCGGGCATTTCAATCATTTCCCAGGTGTACTTCAACTGCCTTTTTGGATGGTTATGGCGCGAAAGATAGACGGGGCGGCCCGGTTCGGAGCAACCCAACATGCTCCCGGAATTTGGACAATGGGCGGTGACGATGTGGCCGTTTCTCTGCTTCACATCCGCCTTGAAACGTTGATATCTCTGGATAAGGGTGCCCCGGATAAGCCTCGGCCATTTAATGGTGTGTTGAGGCTGGCGGAAAACGCCCATCTGCTGCATTACCCTCATCCCTCGTCACTGCGGCGTACTTCTATGTGCGCCTCATTCCTCGGGATTTCGGAAGCCTTGCATCTGGACATTTTCCATCAGCCTCTCAGAAGCCGGTTCTTCTACAGTCGCGTTTATCGCTCTTACTCACCGATTCAAAACGCCACGATCACCAATCTGGACGCGTCCCAAGAGAGGGTAGTGATCGGATCCATACAAATCGTCAACGCGTTGATAAGCACCTGTCCAGCCTTCGGGTAGACGGAAAAACAGGTAATCCACCATGCGTTCTGGGAATAGAAAGGTGCGCTTTACGGTGCCAAAATCGGAGGAGGCGGCAGACCGGTCAAAAAATTGTTCCATGTAGTGTATGGCTGGCTCATCCCACTGGTCGGACCATGTGTTGAAATCCCCGCCCACAATGGTTGGCGTTGCAGTCGAATAGGCCGCTACAATGGCTTTGACCTGCCTAAGCCGAGCCCTTCCAAAGCTTTGAAGGACCTGCGACCACTTCGCCCGATTTTCAAGGTGCACGGAAACCACGCGAATCGTCCACGGTGAGCCGGTAGTCGTTTGGCCGGACAGGCTCCCGCCAATGGCTAGCCGCCGTTGGCGGACATGAGGGAGTTCGACGACCGTGAAAGAGGAAAGCGGAACGGTGGAAAGAACTGCGTTCCCCCTGTCCTCGGGTATATGGCTATCCTCAGGCCGTCCATTGCGCATCAAAGGCACATAGAAAAGGGAGAGCCCATTTTGTCGAGCAGTCTTAACAATGTCAACGCGGTCACCAGACGGGGGCGTGAACTTTAGATAAGACCCTGTTGGAACATCGGGTGAAATGGAGACCGGGATGGCCGGCCCCGCACGGAAGGCCTCTTGAAGAAGCAAAACAAAGTCATGAATCGGTTCCCCAGACGTGAGCTTTCCACTGCGAAGGTCTCGAATGAAACGAGTGAGATCCGCACCACCTAAGTGGGTGTTCCAGGAGACGATGGCAAGGGAACTAAGCCCTTTGGCCTCTCGGGCGGGGTTAGGTGTGCCTGATATAAAGGGTGGCCCTATGCCTTTGCGCCAGGACCCATGGGCCTTCCGCTCCTCTGCATCCGACGCTCTTATCCATTCAATGGGCGGAGTGACAGCTCCGTTGTATGGAGGCACGGGCTGGAGCCCTGAATTAACTTGGACAGGAATAGAGATGATGAGTAAACAAATCAGTAAGCAGGAAAGTATAAGGTGTTGTTTTTTCAATTGAATAACCGGTTAATGGTATTTCCTTAAACTTCACTTCACTTTAGCTTGCCCACCATAGCCATTTCTGAGCAACTCTTTCTGGCCGTTCGTCCCGTACTGTTTGGCCTTGCTCCAGTATTTTAGGCGAACACGCGACGGCGGGGCACTTTAGTTCACTTGGATAGGCGGATTTACAGCGCCTTTTGTATGTATCTCCCCAGCCACCGCCGCCAACCACTTTGCGGAGGAAGAAGTTCATCCAGATCCTCAATATTTTCAACCCAGGTCGTGGTAGCCGACATGAAAAAGAGGTCGATTACGCCGATGAGACTGTAATAGCCAGAGATAAGGGCGGCCACCTCTCCATCCATGATCGTCCCGCGATAATCCTGGTTCTGAGAGCCTATGGAGAGGTAGTACGTGACTCGGCGTTTCTCCTCCTCGGTAAGAGAATTCCAGTATGAACTGAGGAGCCTATCGACCGCCTCTTCCGCCTCCTCGGGAAAATCCTTGATATCCACATAGGTGCCCTCCTCCCGTCCCAGGAAGGCGGTACGATGACGCCCGTAGTGAAACATGACCTCGGCCCACCCCTTCCAGGCCAGGAGATCCTGCATCTCCTGAGATGCGAAGAAATTCGTCTTCAGGTGGAGTTTTGGCCTTCTCTTTTCTATATCTTCTGTGTAGTAAGTGGGCTGGAATCCTTTTTTCTCCAGTTCTTGCTCAAGGGCATCTATGGCGTCGTAAACAGGCTGGCGGAACGGGAAGATCTCTTTGAGAAAAGGATACTTGCGAACGCCTTTCCTGAATTCCTCAAAACCGGCCTTGAAATCCCCCATCTCGCTACTGCTTGAGAATTTACCTAGCTTGAGCAGGCCTCCCGCCGCCTCTATTTCGTCCTCCAATTCCTTCTGGACGATGATCAGCCTAGAGAAGAGCTCGTGGGCTCTGGACATCTGGGGGAAGCCGGCACTGGGCGCATTCTTCAGTGCGGGGGCAATGACCAGAACCTTGCAACCCCGTAATGCGGCACCTGCAAGCATCCCGCCCCAAAAAGGGGAGTTCCACAGGCTGTCCGGGACGATGATGGTGGATCCTGGGGGCATCAGACTATAAAGCGTTGCTTTGACGGCATTGATGGGTTTTGACCTGAAACCCGTCTCATTATGAACGTCCATGAGGGTGGCATCCCACCCTTTTTTCACCAGGGCATTGACCATTTGTTCATAGTTGGATGGCTTGGGCAGGGGACGCAGGGGTGAGGGGATTTCATTCTCTTTAAAACCCTGCTGGAGCAGAACACGACGGGCCGCATCCTTTACCGTGAGCAGAACCGGACCTCTCATCAGGATAGCTCGATCTTCCCAAGTGGGGCCTGCATAGTGTTCGCCTATGCCCAGGCCGCCGTGTATGGCTTCCCCTTTTCCTGGATCCAGCTCCGTGACGTCGTAAAATGAAATCTTGCGGTGATCATGCATCAACACGTCTGGGGCGATCGGAAAATTATCAATCAACTGGGCACTTCTGAAAGACCAATCCGCAGGATGGGTTATGTTGACGTGCACCTTGATCTTTTTGGAGAGCCAGTCGTCGCCGAACCGGCGCTTCTCTTCCTGGAGGCGAGATGAGTTTGCCACCGCAGATCTGAGTTGCTCTTGTGCCTCTCTGAGCTGCTTTTCCCACTCTTTATAACCCTGCGGCAAGCTGAGCTCGTAACCGAGCGGGTCTTCAAGAAGATCAAGCCAGAGTTTCCCTTTATTGGCCTCATAGTAAAACTGGTCTATTATGATAAGGTAGACGGGGAATTTCCCCTTTTCGTCGTACGCCTGAACCTTGTTGGTCATGGCATGGAGATATCCGTACAGGGTCTGCCCGAATCCAATACGGTCTGGATTCCCTGCGGGCGTCACCCCCCGGTAATCATGGATCCAGAGCACGTGGTAGTCTTCGGCCTCCAGGATCATCCTTGCCACCTCAGGCTGGAACTGCTCGTTGATGACGTAATAGGCATCATTCCCGTGGACGAATGTATCCCCGGTGACCATTTCCAAAATTCTGTCCATCTCTTTTTGGTTGTCGTATTGAAGGGGTTTCAGACCGTAGTGCATGGGAATCCACACGAGTTTAGAGTCGCCCCAAACCGTCTTTGAGCCCTCCCGGTTTTTATCCATGATCCTGACCACTTCCTCGAACACATATAAAGCGGCCTTTTTCTGGAGTTCAGATAATGACGTGTGCTGATCCAGCCAGCCCTCAAATCGATGCCCAGCATGAACACCGTATCCCAACAGGGAATCGTTCTTCTTGTTTTGTCCCAGAAGCCGGTTATAGGGAATGATCACGTCTTCCAGCAGAATGTTTCTGGCCTCGTCGGCAATACGTGTTCCATTTTCTTTATTCCGAGAAACTTCTCCGCTTCCCTCCACCGCAAGCGTGAAGGCTTGGTCGATGGCCCGGTGATAGGCCAGTGCTTCTGCATAGTGGGTGTGGCCCGAGGGATATTGATCATCCACCAGATTGAGATGCGCCTTGAAAGACTGGACCTTTTCGCGAAACACTGCCAGCTCGTCTTCACCCTTTGATAATTCTTGATCAAAGAAAGGGGTGGTATACTTATTGATCCAGCTTGCCGCATGCCGGGCCTGGTCTAAAACGGGGCCCAGTTTCGATACCAGTCCCATTTCTTCCGAGATTTCTGGCTTTTCACGGGGCGGGGGAAGGGTGACACGATCCTGCTTGGTTCGTGTCTTGCCCTTGTAAGGTTGGCCAAATGGGAAGGTCAGCCCGAAATTAATGGAATGGCCTCGGCCAGGGAGCCAGTCGACCCTGAATTTCCCGCCCCTTCCAAAGAGTCCACCTCGCCGCAGCGGGAATTCTAGGCGGATAATGGCATCCAGCTCATCCTTTCTGAAAGAGTAATCGATGCCGGCCTGCAAGAAGAACATCTTGACCCCAGCCAGGGCTCTCAACCCCGAATCCGTTCTGCTGTCCACTGCGCCCAGATATCCTTCTCCAGCCAGGCCGATGCCAAAGTTTGGATTCATTAAATAGCGCCATAAACCTCCGGTCAATTGCCCTCCCCATTTGTCCAGGTCACCATCATAGAGGGCCATGGGAGCCAAGTAGAGCTCCCACTTGGATGGTTGGCCCATGGACTTTATAGGCTCTCCCGCATCCGGGCCGGGTTGACCTTGGGCAAAGAGCAGACTACAGTGCGTCAACAAGAAAATAGTTATGATGAGGATCGTCTTTTTCATGGGTAGAGAGTTTTACTCAAATAACCACAAGATGTAAAGAATTGGTGTTTAAAGAATTTTCGAGAGTTGCCAGATTGAATGATAGGGAGGTTGTATCGCAACTTTGAATTAAAGCCCTGTCAGGAAAAAGGTGAATACGGGCGCGAGTGCACAGCGATGAAGCTTGACATGTCTCTTGAAGTCATTAAGTTCATTTCAAATCTTAAATTGATAATAGGCGTTCGGAGCATTTTGTGGGGGCATCAAATGAAACTCATTGCATTGATAGCGGGGTTCATCTTTGTACTAATGCTCATCAGCTGTACGGGGGTGCCAGAAGGCCTGGAGCCTGTGACCGGATTTGAGCCCAATAGGTATCTGGGCAAATGGTATGAGATTGCCAGGCTCGACCATTCCTTTGAACGCGATCTCAGTAACGTGACCGCCCATTATTCCAGAAAAAAGAACGGTGAGATTGTTGTCATAAACCGAGGATTTAATGTGAAAAAGGGAGAATGGAAGGAGATCGAGGGGCGTGCTCGGTTCATCAAAACTGAAAGCGTGGGCAGCCTGAAGGTCTCTTTTTTTGGCCCTTTCTACGGCGGCTATCACATCATTGCATTGGACAAAGAGAATTATACATATTCAATGGTTGTTGGACCGAATCGTTCCTATCTCTGGATCTTGGCGAGGGAAAAGACGTTGAACCCAGAGACACTTTCAGATCTTGTCTCAAAGGCGAAGCAGTTGGGCTTTGAGACTGAGAAGCTCATCTACGTAAAACAAGATTAGGGGACGCCCTTTAGATTTCCACATTTTCAAAATTTGAAAATCGGGAACATCCCCGTATTAGGCACCAACCAAGGAAGGAGAGATCACATGGCATTATGGCAGCGGCTGTTAATTACTCTCGTGGCCATTGTGGCGGCCAGCATTATCGCTGGTCTGAT
>JASFIT010000078.1:0-13971 GCA_050122535.1 Desulfobacteraceae bacterium
GTATCATATTCAACTCTACCATCACGTATCTCCACCTTTTCTATGGCGCCCCTTGTGGCCCGCATACCACACCGGGTCCCACCCCCCTCAAAGGCTGGACCAGCAGAAGCTGAACAGCATACGAGCCATTCACTGTTCCCTATGGCAATCTCACCATTCGTTCCTATATCGATCAGTCCCTGCACTTCAGAACGCTCTGCAATACCACATGATATGACGCCCGCTACGATGTCCCCGCCCACATAAGAGGCCACGCTCGGCAGGGCCTCCAGTGTGCCTAAGGGATTGATATGTATTCCTATGTCTTTGGCGAGTATCTGTGGGTAGATATCAGCGGTGGGGACATAGGGTTCTAGTCTGATTGTGCAGGGGGTTAGGTTCAGGAGAAAATGGGTCATGGTCGTATTTCCCGCAGCCACGATGGCATTGATCTCTTCCGGGGGTATCTTGTTTCTCTTGGCCAGCGTTTCTATGAGGCTGTTGATGTTTTTTATCACAGCCTGGTGAAGAGGAGGCAGGCCGTCCTTGTCGCAAGCGAAGATCATCCTTGAGATCACATCTTCGCCATATTGGGCCTGCATATTATGGGTGCCGTCCACGTCAATCACCTTTCCGGTTCTGAGATCAAGCAGTTGGGCCACAACCGTTGTGGTCCCCACGTCGATGGCCATCCCATAATTGCGGGCCGTGGTATTTAGAGGCTCGATTTCTTGGATCCGATAGCGCCCTTTGTCCTTTACCACAGTGGCAGTCACTTTCCAGTCATGATCGCGGAGAGTATCAGAAAGATGCTGGAGGCAGTTGAAGGAGATCTCATAGGAATGCCATCCCAGTTTTCGCCTCAATTCGCGAGATACCCTTTCGATGTCTGTGATGTTATCTTCCAGGGTGGGCGGAGGAAGCTCAAGATATATCTTCCGCACAAGAGGCTTAAAAGGGGAAATGGCCGGTACAGGAGATATGGGTGGAACGGGCTCCGATTTTTTGTCTGCGCCCTGCGCCGATTCACCCGTCATTATCTGTTCTTCCTCTATTCTTGACTCGGGCGGAATTTCCACCTCTAGATCACCGCGTATCTTTGTCTGACAGGCAAGAACGAATCCCTCATCTAGCTCCTCCTGGGAGAAAAAGGCGGAGGCATTCTCATCGGCCGTTGCCTCCCCTTTGAGAACCTGAACGCGGCATTCGCCACAGACCCCTTCCCCGCCACAAAGGTTATTGATAAAGACGTCTCCCCTTTGGGCGGCCTCTGCGATGGTGGTGCCCTCTTCCACCTCCACACTTCTTTCATAGGGGAAAAATTTGACCTGGTGTTTTTTCATGAATGACTTTTGGATCCTCTCCTGATTCCGTGGTTGCCTATAGATGGCCCTTGCAAGAGCCTGCAATCATGTTCTGACTTTTCACACGAGGAACAGCAGTTCTCCCTCGTAACCGGCCGCAAATCATATATCACTATAATATACAATACAAAAGTGAAATGTGGAGAAACCCGTGAAGGCCTGCTATCATCAAATCATCTGAATCTCAAACCCCTTCAACCGGGCGGCAATTCCCCTTGACGCCCACCCTTTTCCGACGGCTTTTCCGCGTCGAGACAAATTTTGTTTGACATACTATATGTTGTGCTCTAACATATTTGTACATCTATATATTATACAATTTCTTTAAATAGGGGTCAGTCTAAGTATCAGTCTTTATTCATTTTTCTCGGTCTAAATACCCATACTCCAAAAACAATACCGATCAAAATGAGTAACTAAACCCTTTTGCTCTAATTCATTTCAACAGCAGGGAAGATTTTCAGGAGGGCGAATATGGCTCGAGGGGACAAGATTCTTGTTACAGAACAGGGAACGTTCGATCTCGCGTCCTACAAATGGGATGATCATCTCTTCTCTGATCTCCTTATTAGAGAGAACCAGATCGACGGGGATCGCGCCATGGACATAAGCAAGGCGCTGCAGGAAGAGATCCATAAAATGGAGCTTCACACAATCACGATCCCCCTCCTCGAGAAGATTATCGAGGCCAAGTTGCTGGAATATGGGCTTACAAAACCCTCTCCAGTCAGGCTTGACACCTCCATGTTCGTAAAAGATGAACTGACCCTCTCGGAGAATGCCAAGACGGTCCTGGAGAGAAGATACCTTAGAAAGGATGCCAAAGGCAGACTTCAGGAAACACCTGTCCAGATGTTCAGGAGAGTTGCAAGACACATCGCTAGAGCGGAAAAGAGATATGGGGATGCGTCCCTGGTGAAAGAGATGGAACAACGCTTCTACAAGATGATGACCGAATTCAAATTCCTACCCAATTCTCCCACCCTGATGAATGCGGGCCGGAGATTGGGGCAACTGGCCGCCTGTTTTGTTCTTCCTGTGGAGGACAGCATGGAGGGCATCTTTGATGCCTTGAAAAATGCCGCCCTTATCCACAAATCTGGTGGAGGCACAGGGTTCTCCTTTTCCCGCCTGAGGCCCAAGCGTAGCAGGGTGGGTACCACGGGGGGCGTTGCCTCGGGCCCTATCTCTTTCATGAAAATCTTTAACACAGCCACCGAGCAGGTCAAGCAAGGGGGGACGCGCAGAGGGGCCAACATGGCTATCCTGCGGGTGGATCATCCCGATATTTTGGAATTCATCTATTGCAAGAAGGAAAACAGGGAGCTGAACAATTTCAATATCTCAGTAGGTATAACAGATACCTTCATGAAGGCTGCAAAACAGGGTGGCACATATAGTCTCAATGATCCCAGAGGTAACAACAAAGCAGGAGAATTGAACGCAGCCGAGGTCTATCAAGCCCTTGTCTATCAGGCCTGGGAAAATGGGGATCCTGGGGTCATATTTTTTGATAGAGTCAACCGGGACAATCCCACACCGGCTCTTGGAGAAATAGAGAGTACCAATCCATGCGGCGAACAACCACTGCTCCCCATGGAGGCATGCAACCTGGGTTCCATCAACCTGGCCAAATTTGTCACGGAACATGACGGAAAAGCCTCCATTGATTACGATGGACTCAAAGAAATGGTCTGGTTATCTGTCCGTTTCCTGGATGATGTGATAGACATGTCCAAATATCCCCTGCCGGAAATCGAGACAATGGCCCACAGCAATCGTAAGATCGGCCTTGGGGTCATGGGTTTTGCCGATCTGCTGTACCAAATGAAGGTCCCTTACAATTCCGAGCAGGCCCTTGAACTGGCTGAGGAGATCATGGGCTTCATTAAGAAGAAATCCCGCGAGGCCTCCAGAGATTTGGCAGAGCAAAGGGGGACGTTTCCCAATTACGATCAAAGTATTTTCAAAGACATGGAGAATGGTCGCTACAGGAACGCCACCACCACCACGATTGCGCCCACCGGGACCTTGAGCATCATCGCAGGATGTTCAAGCGGGATTGAACCTTTATTTGCCCTCAGCTTCGTCAGGCGAGTTATGGACAATGACGAACTGCTTGAGGTCAACCCCTATTTTGAGAAGGTTGCCAAGGAGAGAGGCTTTTACAGTCACGAACTCATGGATACAGTTGCGCGCACGGGAAGTATCCGAGAAGTCCAGGACATCCCTGAGGACGTGAGAGATGTCTTTGTGACTGCCCATGATGTGACACCTGAGTGGCACATCCGGATGCAGGCTGCTTTTCAGAAATATACAGATAATGCGGTTTCAAAGACGGTAAATCTGCCCCACGATTCCACCGTGAATGATGTCTCAAAGGTCTATGACTTGGCCTATGAACTGGGCTGTAAGGGCGTCACCATATATCGGGACGGCAGTAAAGAAAATCAGGTCCTCAGTTATGACCAGCAGGTTAAAGAGACTGCAACCTCTTTGAAGGACGTGAGGGATCGTCCCGAGACCCTGGAAGGCTTTACCACAAAGATGGCCACGGGGTACGGTAATCTTTACGTCACCGTTACCGAATATGATGGGAAACCATTTGAAGTGTTTGCTACTATCGGTAAATCAGGGAGGTCAACCACCGCAAAAACAGAGGCCATAGGTCGTCTCGTTTCTCTCGCCCTCCGCTCTGGTGTCCCTGTGGAAAACATCGTGACTCAATTGAAAGGGATTGGCGGAGAGCACCCGGTCTTTCAAAAGGATGGATTGGTTTTGTCCATACCCGATGCTATTGGCCGAGTTTTGGAGAAGAGATACCTCAAGGATAGTAAGAGCAAAGGGCACCTCAAATATGAAAACAGCCTCCTTGGAGAGACCTGTCCAGAATGTGGACAGACCATCAGCTTCGAGGAAGGGTGCATGACCTGTCATTTCTGTGGTTTCACAAAATGTGGTTAGGCGTTCCCTCTCAAGTTGCATCAGATCCTGCCTCAGGGTGAACCTAAAAGCGTCGTCAGCCCTTTCACCGCTTCATAACGTCAGTCCCCCATATTTCATGAACACATCGTCTCAGACATCAGGCGAACCTTGTCTTGTCAGGCCACATGTATTATATAAACAAAAAATGACCTCGTTTTGAGCTCAGAATAACCATTCAGATTGCGAACAATTCTGTTCATATTTGGGAGGGATTCATTACATGAAAAGAATTGGCTTTGTGTCCACGCGGATTGCTGGGACGGACGGCGTATCTCTTGAAACCTACAAGTGGTATCAGGTTCTAGAACGCAATGGTTATGAATGCTATTTTTTTGCGGGGGAGCTGGATAGTCCTGCTGATCGGTCTTTTCTGGAGCCAAGGGCCCATTTTGAAGATCCAGAGATCCTTGAAATTCATAATGCCTGTTTTGGCACGCCGACACGAGATGGGTCCCTGTCCAGGCGAATCCATGAAACGAAAGACCACCTCAAAGGAAAACTTCGCGAGTTTCGCGACAGCTATAAAATTGACCTAATCATCCCGGAAAACGCCCTGGCTATCCCCATGAATATCCCCCTAGGTATGGCCATTACGGAGTTTCTCGCAGAGACAGGGATGCCGGCTGTGGCCCATCACCATGACTTTAGCTGGGAGAGAAAGCGATTTCTGATCAACGGGGTACAGGATTACCTTCATTACGCCTTTCCTCCGATTCTGGACTCCCTGCGACATGTGGTGATCAACTCGGCGGCCTCCAGACAATTGAGCTACCGCAAGGGCATCAGCAATGTCATCATCCATAACGTCTTCGATTTTACCAATGAAGATCCCGAATCACCAAAGGACAAAATGCTCAGGGAGGAACTGGGGTTCGGGAATGATGATCTCTTCGTGCTTCAACCCACCAGAATCGTTCCCCGGAAATGGATCGAACGGGCTGTGGAACTGGTGAGTCTCCTAGATTTAAAGAATCCGCGACTGGTCATTTCACACGAATCGGGGGATGAGGGGGGCTTATACGCCAATAGGATTCTGGAATACGCCCATCGGCTTGGGGTTGAGGTCATATACATGGGTGACAGGGTGGGGTCATCCCGCTGCTTTCAGGCCATCTGTGATAAGAAATACACCATTGATGATATCTATCGTGCTGCCGATCTGGTGACTTACCCTTCGGGTTATGAGGGATTCGGCAATGCCTTTGTGGAAGCCATCTATTTTAGAAAGCCGATCGTGGTAAATCGCTATTCCATATATGTGGAGGACATTGAGCCCTGTGGCTTCCACGTCATCCCTTTTGAGTCGTTTGTGACCAAAGAGATTGCAAGTCGCATCAAACAATTCCTCAAACCTGAGCATTTACAGGCATCCGTTGAAAAGAACTATGCGTTGGGCAAAAAATGTTTTTCTTATGAAGTATTGGAAGCACTGCTCATCCCCATCATAGAATCATTCTAAAAACGATCCACCATGAACACCACAGATCGACCCATTGAGAGACCTTTTCGCATAGGAATCCTTCACTACTCTTGTCCTCCTGTAGTGGGTGGTGTGGAAGAGATACTCAGCCAGCATGGCAACATTCTACACAGACTCGGTCAACACGTCTCAGTTCTTGCAGGCATGGGGGCGGTCTACACAGAATCCTTTCCAGTGCGCATAGAGCCCTTGCTGGGATCACAAAATGAAAGTGTCACCAAGGCCCATGAGCAATCCCGTATTGGAGATTATAAACCTCTAAAGCGGCTCACAAGCCAAATATATGGCATCATTGTTGGCTGGTCACAGAATCTTGATGTGGTCCTGGCCCATAATGTGCTACACATGCCCTTTAACCTGCCTCTTACTCTGGCACTCCGTCGCCTGGCCGCATCATCTAGTGGACCCGTCATTGTGAGTTGGGCCCATGATTCCCCCTATTTTGAGCCTGCACCACCAGAATATCTAAAAGGGCATCCCTGGAGCGTACTTCGCCGCACACACCCTGCTATCCATTATGTGACCATTTCAGAGTCCAGAAAGCACAAGTTTCAAAAGCTCTGTGGTGATGTTCTTTGGAAGGTGATTCCTAATGGGATTGATCCTGCTGGATTTTTCTATCTCGACGAGAAATCCCGGAAACTGGCAGAGGAATTGGAGCTCTTTGGCCGCGACCTCGTTGTGGTCCAACCATCCAGAATTACCCCTCGAAAGAACCTTGAGCTTTCGATCCATATCATCCGTGGTATCAAGATCTTGGGTTATAATGTCCTTTTCATCATGACAGGAGCCTATGACCCCCACGAAAAAAGGGCAGTCTCCTACTACCGAAGGCTCAGGTATTGGATAAATGAGTTGGGGATGCAGAACAACACCGCCATTTCGGCTGAGTATAGATTTAGAGATGGAAAAAAGCTCGTTCCCGACCGCATCTTCATCCGAGACCTCTATCATATGGCAGACCTGCTACTCATGACAAGCAAGGATGAAGGCTTTGGTCTTCCTCTCCTGGAAGCAGGTATGAGCAAACTTCCCATCGCGTGTGCAGAAATCCCCGCATTTCTGGAGGTGGGAAGAGACGTCTGCTTTTTTCGATTGGATGAGCCGCCCCTCGCTATAGCGGGGCGTATCATGGAATACCTGAGTCGCACCAACACCCATGAGATGTTCCGCAGTGTGATGCGTAAATACGTCTTAGATGTGGTGTGCAAGAGGGAGCTTCTGCCTTTTCTGCGAGAGCTCACCAGCAGGTTGCGGCCAAATATGTAAGCCTTCGAAGATAGTGTTGAGGATGTGTTTCTTTGCTTGACGGAATGCCTAGGGCCTGATACGCTCCATTTCGTTAATGGGGGACCTCCCTGTTAAGTTTTTTTTTGCCCTGGTCTTCTTTCGTAACAGGAGGTTTCCCTTTTTGGTAGATAACTCAGAGATTGTCGAAAAACCGGCTTCTGAGAGGCTGATGGAAAATGTCCATATGCAAGGCTTCCGAAATCCCGAGGAATGAGGTGTACATAGAAGTACGCCGCAGTGACGAGGGATGAGGGTAACGCAGCAGATGGGCGTTTTCCGACAGCCTCTCATATATTTTTCAATGTCACTATTTGATGAAGGGAGAATGATCACGGAAAATAAAGTGAACAGGTTGGCGGAAAGAGAGGATTCTGCTGCTAAAATGTGGTTAAAGGATAACGAAGAGTCCCTTTTAAAGCAATCCCGTAGCTTTGCCATTCCCATCCTCAACCTTGATGACCGGTTTATGATTCCTGTATTGGTGCAATATAATCTGAATAAAGCGATTGATACGATAGAAGATTCGACAGCTCTAGAGCCGAGTGAAAAAAAAGACTTAATCAAGCTCTTTTGCGAGTACTTGCATCGGGATGAGTTTTCCTCTGAGGTGCAAGAGCGCATGCTTCAGGTTACACCCCAAGAGGAGTCCTTTGTCTTTAAGAATTACCAGTCCACCATGAACCTTTTTAATACATTATCCGTAGAAGAAAAGGCATTAGGCAAGAAATGGACTGTGGAGATGGCCGAAGGAATGTGTGCCTTTATAACAAGACCCATAAATACGCTGAAAGATCTTAATGCCTATTGTTATTATGTGGCAGGAACTGTTGGTCTTTATCTAACGAACCTCCTGAAGTTAAATGGAAGCAACGTCAGTGAAAACACTTTCGAAAAATTGAACAGAAATGCCATCTCTTTTGGCCTATTTTTACAAAAGCTCAATATAATTAGGGACTTTGTCGACGATACGGCCAACAAGAAGCGCGCCTTTTGGCCCCAAATGTATTTTGAACGTGAAAAGGATCGACTGAAAATCTTAAATAGAATGACTTTTGAAACACTAAAAAATGACGTCCCGCGTGCCATCAACTATTTTATAGACATACCACCCGGCAATGATTCATATGATTATTTTATTCGATTCATATTAAGCTCTGGCATAGAATACTCGAAATTGCTGAGGAATAACGACTTAGTATTTTCTGATACAATGGTAAAATTGCCGAAAAGGTTTATTCAGGATCTCTATGCTAATGTGTCCTGTTTAACGCGTGAAGAATTTAGACTCTACTGTGAGAAATTTCACGATGATGAGATAGCGCATTACCTTTAGTTGCCCATCCTTCCCATACCTCACAGGCTCTATTCAAAACCTTCTTTTCAATAAGCCTTTAATATTCTCCTGACTGCTTCTCTCCCTCGCACACTTCCTCAATGGTCTCCTTTATCAGCTTACCATCCTTCCAGGTGCGCTTCGTCACCTTATGACAATTGGTCTGTTGGTTGACTTCCGAGGGAATGGCCTCAACGGCACCTCCTTGGTTGTCATAATACACGACCCTCTTGTCATAAAGTGCTGCATCTCTTGCGGCTGCATAGTCCTGGTCCATGGCATTTCCCACCAAGGCGCCCAACACCGTTCCTGCGGCTAGTCCTATAAGGGTGCCCTCGGTATCGTGACCAATGGCCTGACCCATAAGAGCGCCAGCTCCAGCCCCTATGGCAGCCCCTTTCTGGGTGTTGTATCGGTCCTTTGGGATGGAAGCACAGGATCCCATCACCATAACGAGCATCAGAACTATTATTCCCATGGTTTTGCCTTTCATATTCTCACCTCCTGAGTAAAATCTCTTTTTCCGGACAAAGTATTGCCCCTTTTGCCGGGCCTCATTTGTTCTGCGCGCTGGCCAAAGCGGCTCGTTTCACTTACGAAATCTGCGCCGTATTTTCTCTTTTTCCTCATGGGGCAACCCATTCCACTTTTTGAGCCTTTCCCGAATCCTCTCCCGTTCTTCCGGGGAAAGCCTCTGCCACTGATGAAAACGTCGTTTATAAAGGGACCGGTCTTGAGGAGGAAGTTCCTTCCAACGCTCCATTCTACGACGCAGGAGTTCCTGTTTTTCAGGCGGTAACGACTTCCACTCTCTAAACTTTCTCTTGGTCCTTGCCTTCTCCTCGGGAGTCAGTCTCTCGTAATCCCTCCACTTTCCTTCCGAGAGTTCTCTGTTTTGAGAGGATCGCCTTTTGCCCCGTTTTCTGGCTATCACAATCCTTTTCTTGTATCCTGTTTCAAATGCCTTCACGCTTGGGGAAAGAACTCTCTCGCCATATGATTCTCTTTCGGGCTTCATCCCCCGCTTCTGATGCTTATTCGATTTGCCCCAGGCGATGGTGCAGTAACAGAGCAAGAACGCCAAAGTCAGCATCGCCACAATCCTCCAACGGCGAACAGAGAATAATGACTTGAACATACCTTTTGCCATATTAACCTTCCTTCAAAGCCCTGTCCCTTCCATGCGAAGAAAACCGCCTATAGGGAGTTTCTTTCGTCTACCACTCGAACCAGGTTCTCAAGGACCTCCATCTCTTCCAAAAGCTCCAGATTGCGGATGACTTCTAAGTCCCTAGCTATCATTTGTTGCTCCGAGTTAAGGTCCGTACCGGCTTGGAAAGGGGAAGGGGTCTCGCCTTCTCTCATGGTGAACCAGCCAAAAGCCACGAATATTAAGCAAACCGCAGCAATTGCGGGTACGAGCCTATGAGGAAAACCCCTAAACCATCCTTCCCACCACCTCTTCTTACCCTCTGTTTTAAGGTCTTTTAGGATGGAATCCGCTAGTGCCCTGGCCTTCTCAGGGGAGAGGGATGGGGCTGGCATGGCCCCTTTCAGCTGCAGCAGGAGTTGTTGCAACCGTTCCCTCTCGCGACGGCAGCCTTCGCAAACCTCAAGATGCCGCTCCCAGGCTTTCTGCTCGGTTGGCGCCAACTCGCCATACACATCCAACAACAAGGTCTCTTGATGTTCCTGACAAGGTTTCACGCTCTCCCCTCCTCTATGGACTCGCCCAGTCTTTCAATGCGTCTCGAAGCACGTGGGTTGCGCGGAAGAGATGGCTCTTCACGGTCCCTTCAGCCATTTTCATGGTCTGCGCAATTTCTGGAATGCTCATCTCTTCTAGTACCTTGAGTTGGAAGACAACCCGCTGCTTTTCAGAGAGAGACTGAATTGCCTCTTGGGCCTTTTCCGCCATTTGCTTTCCACTCAAAGCCTGCATAGGGTTGAATGCCTCCCCCATTTCCGGTTCTCCTTCGATTCCCTCTTGTGAGGACTCTTCCCTATTTTCTCCCCGTCGCCACAGCGAAAAGATCTTTTCCCGCCGTCGCCGTCGCCTCATTCCGTCTATAAAGGCATTCACAACAATCCGATAAAACCAGGTATAAAACGATGATTTACCTCTAAACTTCTTGAGATTCTTAAAAACCTTTAAAAAGGCCTCCTGAGTGAGGTCCTCTGACTGCTCCCTGTCTCCCAAACACATGTGGTAAGCGATGGCATAGGCCTTTTGCTGGTATCGGTGAACCAGTTCCTTTGTGGCCCAGGCATCATCTTTCTGAGCACGAACGACCAACTCTTCATCACTTAACAACATGAGGGATATCTTTCCTGGGGCCTCAACTTCCTGCTCAACACCCTTAGCCACCTTTGCTGATTCAGAAAACACAAGAATTCTCATTCAATTAAGAGGCATCTCAACGCACGGCGGTAGCAGAGGAGATCTATTCCATGGGCATTCCGAAATCTAGAACATCACCACCACCCTATGGACCAATTGAAGGAATAATATGGGTCTGCGTAACCCCCTGCAAAGTGGTAGCCGTAGTATGCTGGCTTGTGCCAATAATGTAAAGGGTAGTGGTGATATCTAGGCTTATGCCAATAATGTGAAGGGTAATGGCGATGTCTAGGCTTATGCCAATAGTGTTTGTGCCTATAGTGGGGCCTCCAACCATGCCGTTTCTCCCGATTGTGTTTGGCCAGGTAAATGTGTTTGCTCGCCCTGTTCTGCAATGTATGAATTCGGTGTCTTTCCCGGGCATTGAATCGGCCATCAGCACGAGCTTTTCTTATGGTATGCCGTATCCTCCGCTGCTCTCTGCCCAAGCTCTTTAACTCCCTATGGGTAACCTCTCCACTTTTTGCACCACCGACAATCCTATGAAATTGCTTTCTCTGACGCTGGGCATTCCCTCCCCTTGCCCAGGAAAGGCTTAGCGTAAAAAGCACAGCAACCACCACAACAGAAACGATCAACAGCGCTTTTGCTCTCATGGGACCACCTCCTTCTAAACGGTTCTATTTGTTTAGACGTCTGTGGCAAAAAAAGGTTTACAGATAGCGCTTTGATTTTTTGGGGGTAGATGGAGTGATCCTGACCTCCCAGAGGAGATCGGGTCCTATTGAACGGGAAAATCCCCAGGAAACCTAGCCAAGAAATGGCAAAAAAAAAGCAGAGTCGTAACGATCCCGCACTTGTGACATAGAAGTAAAACCTTCCTGTTCACTTACAAAACAATAGTTTTGACTTCCAAATAATTCTTCCACATTGCCTTTGAATCCAGTGACATATTCCCCTCGTGAGCAGGTACCGTCTAGGCCTGTTTGCAAACAAGATGATCAAGATTTACAGGGTTTCAAGCACTTCATCGATCTGTGGAAGTTTCAGAACGCCCATCTCAAACAAAATCCTACCGATGAGCCTGTGTTGCCCCTCTTCCAATTCCTCTTTGATTTGAATTTTGATCGCTTCGAAAAGTTGGTCTACTGTAATTAAGCCCATCTCCACGGCTGCGAGTCCGAAACGCCTGTCTATGTGTTTACTCTCCATCTTATCCTCCTTACTTTTTGCTGGAGTGTATGATTAATCAATCTATAACGCCTCAGAGCAGTGCCATCCTCAGCGTTCCTTTAGATACCCACATGTATATCTAAATTAAAACTCTCAAAAAACCGATTTCTTAGACGCTGATGGAAAATGTCCATATGCAAGTTGAGCTTTGCGAAATCCCGCTCTGTCATAGATCCCGCTCGCGAGACGGGAGCTTCCGAAACTGGGGACCCGCCCGCAGGGTGGGGAGTCCAGGCGAAGCGCGGACAAATCCCGAGGAATGAGGCGTAAGATTAAGGCACAGGGCGCAGGGCCAAAGGCACAGGGGAAAAACAAAGGCCACCTTCATTATCTTTTATCCTTGGGCCCTGAGCTTTACGCCTTTGGCCATGGAATTTCATACGCCGCAGTGACTTGCCCTGTTAAATCGGCTACGCCGTCTCGCAAAGCGAGAATTTAACAGGGCGGGGGATGAGGGTAACGCAGCCCTTCGACTTTGCTTAGGGCCGTGAGCCTGTCGAACGGCAGATGGGCGTTTTCCAACAGCCTCCGATGAAATCTTTCATTAAACGCCTGTGTATAGTTCAGTATCAGATATGACAAGCCCATAGCCCGTAATCTTCAAGAATTCTTATTAACAAAAACTCAGGACCCCCACTAAAAACAAAAGGGATTAGTCCCAATTGACTAACCCCCCTAAATCGTTGGTAGCGGGGGATGGATTCGAACCACCGACCTTCGGGTTATGAGCCCGACGAGCTACCTGACTGCTCCACCCCGCGATAACCTTCCATTTATAGCAGCCCATAACGCGTTAGTCAAACCAATTCAGAGATGAGTTCACCAATAATTGAGGCAGAAATGAAAATTTTTCGCGTTTCAACAGGATAGGGTATTTGCTCCGTGACCTCATCCGCCGGGAAGCTGAATGATAAAGGAGGTCCCTTTACCAGGGCTACTGTAGGCCCAAATCTCTCCCCCATGCGCCTCAATGATCTTGTACGAGATGGAAAGACCGAGCCCTGAGCCTGTTTCCCTTGTGGTGTAAAACGGCTCAAATATGTGTTCCAGATCCTCCTCGGGGATACCGGTTCCTTCATCAGCGATCCTAACCTCTATGCCGTTCGGCAGCCTTTCTGTTGAGACGCTAATTGCACCCCCATCCGTCATCGCTTCAAGGCCATTGGAGATGACATTAATAAACACCTGTTTCAGTTTGTCAGGATCACAATTGATCTCCGCCACCCCAGTGGATAGAAATTGCTTGAATTCATACTTGCCCGGGATACAGATCCCCTGCATTATCTCCAGTACATCCATCAAGACCGAGTTGATGTTTGCGTGCCTTTTCACCAGCCTGTATTCTTTGGTGAAATCACCCAGGTTGGCAACCAGTCCCTCCAGTCTTCTCACCTCCTCCAGGATCAATTCCAACTTTTGGAGGTCTTTTTCATCCTCCAAACGCTGCCTTATCTGATTGGAAAAACCCCCGATGATCATCAGTGGATTTTTGATCTCGTGTGCCACGTGGGCAGCTGCCTGCCCCACTGCGGCCAGACGCTCGGACTGAAGGAGTTTCTTCTCCAGTTGTTGGTGTACGCTAATATCCCTGATAATCGCTGTGAAGGTAATGCCGCCTGCCATCTCCAGAAAGGATAGGCTCAGCTCAATGGGGAATTCCTCCCCATTTTTCCGGAGTCCTGTCAAAGAAATGGTCTTTCCCACGATTTCTGACTCTTTTGTCTTCAGAAACCGGCGAACATACTGCCAATGGTCACCATATTTAGGGGGGATGAGGAGATTTAGATCTTCACCCATCACCTCTTCCCTTGAATATCCAAATATCCTTCGGGCCGCATTGTTATAGAGGATGATTCTGTGATTCTCATCTATACTGAGTACGGCATCTGTAGCCGTATCAAGAATGGCCCGTAATCTCTCTTCAGAGGCCTGGAGATCTTTGATTAGCTTCCTGTATTCAGTAACG
>JASFIT010000079.1:0-13747 GCA_050122535.1 Desulfobacteraceae bacterium
GCTTCGTAATCGCCGCCGTCAACGTCGTCTTACCATGATCTATATGCCCAATAGTGCCCACATTCACATGCGGCTTCGTCCTCTCAAATTTCTTCTTAGACATCTCTATCCTCCTCTGTTAGTGAGCAGTAAGGGGTAAGCAGCAAGCACCGCGAGAATTTACCCTGGCACCAACTGCCTGCTCCAAATCACCAGCGGTAGTGGGCAAAGGCCTTGTTCGCTTCAGCCATTCTATGGGTATCCTCCCTTTTCTTGATGGCAGAACCCCTTCTGTTGGCAGCATCCAACAGCTCGCCCGCCAATTTGGCTGACATGCTCTTCTCTCCCCTCTCCCTGGCATAAAGAATTATCCATCGAATGCTGAGGGCTTGACTTCTACTGGGTCTCACCTCAGTGGGAACCTGATAGGTGGAACCACCCACACGTCTCGATTTCACTTCCACAGCGGGCTTTACATTATCCACAGCCCTTTGGAAAACGGTCAAAGGGTCTTCATTTGTTTTCTGTTTGATTATATTGAAAGCATCATAGAGGATCGATTGAGCCAGACTCTTTTTCCCCTTTTTCATAAGGCAGTGCGTAAACTTGGCAACTAACGGACTCTTATGTCTTGGGTCTGAAGCAACTTCTCTTCGGGCTATCTCTCTCTTTCTAGGCATAGAAGACTCCTTAAATCCCCTTCGGCCTTTTGGCACCATACTTGGACCGACCCTGCCGACGATCATCCACCCCGGAGGTATCCATGGTGCCCCTTATGATATGATATCTCACTCCGGGCAAATCCTTCACACGCCCTCCTCGAATCATAACCACAGAATGCTCTTGTAGATTATGGCCCACTCCTGGAATGTAGGAGGTAACCTCAATGCCGTTTGTTAACCTGACTCTCGCCACTTTCCTCAGGGCGGAGTTGGGCTTTTTGGGCGTTGACGTGTAGACCCTGACACAGACCCCCCTCTTCTGTGGGCACCCCTGCAGGGCGGGGGTCTTCACTTTTCTCTTTGCTTTCTGACGGCCTTTTCTGACGAGTTGGTTAATCGTCGGCATGCGCTCCTCTCCTAATCAGTGCTTAAATCTCAACGCAGGGTTGATGGACAAAAATCCTGCCCAAATTCCTAAATCCACAAAATCCTTCCTTTTATGTCCTATTTCTTCGCTTGTCAACTTCTTTTCGAGAAATACTAGTGAAAATCGGAAACCTCGCTTTCGATCTCTACGTCCCTATAATCCTTCAGGCCGGTGCCCGCTGGGATCAGGCGTCCCATGATCACATTCTCTTTCAGACCCTTCAGATAATCCACTTTCCCTGCCACGCTCGCATCAGAGAGGACCTTGGTGGTCTCCTGAAATGAGGCCGCCGATATGAAGCTTTCGGTGCTCAGGGACGCCTTTGTAATTCCCAAGAGCAAAGGCTGTGCACTAGCCGGCTTGCCGCCCTGTTCTATAATCCTCTGGTTTTCTTCCTCAAAACGCCACCTTTCCACTTGTTCGCCCATCAGGAATCTGGAGTCGCCCGTTTCTCTTACCGTCACCTGCCTCAGCATCTGTCTCACGATGACCTCGATGTGCTTGTCATTGATGCTGACCCCTTGTAGCCGGTACACCTCTTGAACCTCATCCACCAGGTACTTGGCCAGTTCCTTAGCGCCCCTGATCCTCAGAATGTCATGGGGGTTCGCTGAGCCGTCCATCAACGGCTCTCCCGCCCTCACATAATCTCCTTCCAGGACGCTCACATGTTTACCCTTCGTAATAAAGTAATTTACAGGCTCACCCACATCAGGCGTGATCGTAACCTTTCTCTTGCCCTTCACATATTGACCAAAGGAGACGGTACCATCTATCTCACTAAGGATGGCGTTCTCTTTGGGTTTGCGCACCTCAAACAGTTCTGCAACCCTCGGCAGTCCTCCGGTAATATCTTTTGTCTTCGTGGTTTCCCTTGGAATTCTCGCCAAGACAGTTCCCGCATCAACCTTGTCTCCCTCGTTCACCATGATGATGGCGCCAATGGGCAGATGATAACGCGCACTGCCTTTTGCACTTCCAGGAAGCGATGCTGTCTTGCCTTTTTTGTTCTTAATGGAAATACGCGGTCTCGTCTCCAAGTCGCGGGATTCCACGACGGCTCTGCTGATCTTTCCGGTCACGTTGTCTCGCCTCTCTTGCATGGTCACGCCATCCAAAATATCTCCAAACTTAATTACTCCCGGCACTTCAGTCAGGATGGGTATGGTAAAGGGATCCCACTCGGCAAGAATCTGATTCGCCTTAATACGCTGCTTGTCTCGGACCTTTAGAACGGCGCCATAAATGATGGGATATCTTTCGATCTCCCGTCCGCCTTTGCCCAAGATGGCTATCTCCCCGTTGCGATTCATGACCACCGAGTCACCCTCCACGTTCTTGACCGTTTTGATGTCCAGGAAACTCACCTTCCCAGGATTCCTGGTTTGAACCGTGGTCTGCTCCACCCGCTTGCTCGCGGTTCCACCGATATGGAATGTCCTCATGGTCAACTGGGTACCTGGCTCGCCGATGGACTGAGCTGCCATGATGCCTATGGCCTCTCCAATGTTGACCTCGTGACCATGGGCCAGATCTCGTCCATAGCATTTCTTGCATACGCCCCGTTTTGCCTCGCAGGTTAAGACGGATCTAATCCTAACCCTCTCCAGTCCCGCATTTTCTATTTTCTCCACCTTTTCTTCGTCTATCTCTCCATTGGCTGAGACGAGCAGTTCCCCAGTTATTGGGTCGATGATTTCCTGGAGGGCCACTCTTCCCAAGACCCTGGTTCCGACCCTTTCAATAATCTCTCCCCCTTCCATGAGGGCTGTAACCCAGATTCCATCCACGGTTCCACAATCTTCCATGGTGATCACAGTGTCTTGAGCCACATCCACGAGTCTCCGGGTCAAGTAGCCAGAGTTGGCTGTTTTGAGGGCTGTATCAGCCAGACCTTTTCTGGCTCCATGGGTAGAAATAAAATATTGCAAAACCGTGAGACCTTCCCGGAAATTGGAAGTGATCGGCGATTCGATAATCTCCCCTGAAGGTTTGGCCATCAAACCCCTCATCCCTGCCAACTGCCGCATCTGATCTTTGCTCCCTCTGGCACCCGAATCCGACATCATGTAAATGGGATTAAAACTGTTGGCTTTGGCCTTTTGGCCTTTGGGTCCTACGACCTCCTCTGCTGCCATCTCGCTCATCATCTCAGCAGCAATGGTTTCGGTTGACTGGGCCCATATATCAACCACCTTATTATATTTCTCTCCATCCGTGATCAAACCGCCTTTGTACTGGTCATCAATCTTTTTTACTTCCTTCTCGGAATCCTCAATGATCCTTGTTTTACGGGAAGGAATGGCCATATCTTTCATGGAGATGGACACGCCGGAAAGCGTCGCATACTTATACCCGATATCCTTCAACCTATCAGAGAGGATGACAGTGGCCTTAATCCCCTCTCTCCGGTAAGACTCATTAATGAGAACACGCAATATTTTCTTGGTCATCACTCTATTAATGAGTGGGTAGGGGAGCTTCTTAGGGAGCATCTCATAGAGCAGGACCCGGCCCGTTGTGGTCTCCTCAATCTTGCCATTTATCCTCACTTTGATGGATGCGTGCAAATCTAGCTCGTCCGCGTCGTGGGCCATCCTCACTTCCTCAGTATTCGCAAAAACCTTCCCTTCGCCCTTACAGAACGGCCTATCTCGCGTCATATAATAGAGCCCTAGAACAATATCCTGGCTGGGAACGATGATGGGGTCTCCATTGGCAGGAGAAAGGATGTTGTTTGTGGACATCATTAAGACCCGTGCCTCAATCTGCGCCTCAATGGACAAGGGGACGTGCACGGCCATTTGATCACCGTCGAAATCCGCATTAAAGGCCGTACAAACCAATGGGTGGAGCTGAATGGCCTTCCCTTCTATTAAGATGGGCTCAAAGGCCTGTATGCCCAATCGATGCAACGTGGGGGCCCTGTTTAGCAGAATGCAATACTCTCTAACCACTGCGTCCAGGGCATCCCAAACCTCTGGGGTTTCCCTCTCCACCATTTTTTTTGCCGACTTAATGGTTGTTGCAAGGCCTTTTTCATCCAGTTTGTTGTAAATAAAGGGTTTGAAGAGTTCCAAGGCCATCTTTTTGGGCAGACCGCATTGATGTAATCTGAGATCGGGGCCGACCACAATGACGGATCGGCCTGAGTAGTCCACCCGTTTCCCCAGCAAATTCTGTCTAAATCTCCCCTGCTTGCCCTTAAGCATGTCGCTGAGGGACTTAAAAGGCCTCTTGTTGGCACCTGTAACCACTTTTCCCCGTCTACCGTTGTCAAACAGGACATCCACTGCCTCTTGGAGCATTCGCTTCTCATTTCTCACAATGATCTCCGGAGCGCTAAGTTCTAGGAGCCTCTTCAATCTGTTGTTTCGATTGATAACCCTTCTGTAGAGGTCATTCAGATCAGAGGTGGCGAATCTTCCCCCATCCAGCGGGACAAGCGGTCTGAGATCAGGGGGCAAGACGGGTATCACATCCATAATCGTCCATTCCGGCCTGTTTTTGGAATCTCTGAAGGCATCAATGACTTTCAACCGCTTGGCCAGTTTCTTTCTCTTGGCCTCCGAGCGGGTCTCCAGCATCTCCGCCCTGAGGGTGGGTGAGAGTTCTTCCAGATTCAGATCGCGCAACATGGCCTGGATCGCTTCCGCGCCAATTCCCACATCGAACTGATCCCCAAAATCCTCTCTGGCCCGAAGTAGCTGTTCATCCGTGAGCAGCGTGCCCCGAGTAAGAGGCGTATCTTTTGGATCTGTAACAATGAAGTTCTCAAAGTAGAGGATCCTCTCCAAATCCTTTAACGTGAGATCAAGAAGATTTCCTATCTTGGATGGTAGGCATTTCAAAAACCATATATGTGAGACGGGTGAGGCGAGTTCAATATGACCCATACGTTCACGGCGAACTTTGGATTGAATCACTTCAACGCCACACTTCTCACACACGATACCGCGATGTTTCATCCTCTTGTACTTGCCGCAGTTGCACTCATAGTCCTTGATAGGACCAAATATCTTTGAACAGAAAAGCCCGTCCCTTTCCGGTTTGAAGGTCCTATAGTTTATGGTCTCGGGTTTCTTCACTTCGCCAAAGGACCTCTCCCTAATCTTCTCAGGAGATGACAAAGAGATTTTCACAGCATTGTAGCTTGATGGGTCTTTCGGCTTTGTAAAAAAATTGTATAATTCTTCCACTGTTTTCTCCTTTTTGTTCGGTGGAGTAGTTAAGCGGTTTGTTGGTTAAATAGCTGGAAATAGAAAGTACGACTCCCTCTCCATTCGTAACCAGTAATCTACCACGCAACCATTTGACTACTTAACCATTTGACCATCCCTATGCCTCGCTATCCTCAAATAGCTGAACCTCTAGACCAAGGCTCTGCAACTCTTTAATGAGAACCTTAAAGGACTCCGGCAGTCCAGCTTCAAGGATATTATTTCCTTTGACGATCCGCTCATACATACGGGTTCGGCCTGCCACGTCATCTGACTTCACTGTCAAGAATTCTTGAAGGGAATAGGCTGCTCCGTATGCCTCCATGGCCCATACCTCCATCTCTCCCAACCGCTGACCGCCAAACTGTGCCTTTCCACCTAAAGGCTGCTGAGTGACCAGAGAATAGGGCCCTATAGAGCGTGCATGGAGTTTGTCATCCACCAGGTGGTGCAGTTTCATCATGTACATAATACCAACGGTTACTTGCTGATCAAAAGGGTCACCTGTCCTGCCGTCATATAGAGTTGTCTGGCCGGTCGTGGGCAGTCCTGCTTTATCAAGACATGCCTTGATTTCTTCTTCTACGGCCCCATCAAAAACGGGCGTTGCCATGTGTACCCCTTCTTCCAGAGATTTCGCCTTGCCTGGGAGTTCTTTATCTTTCACGTTTTTAAAATAGCTATTGAATTCCTCTCTTGAAAAGGCTTCTCGGAGCTTCTTCGTGAGTGGCCCTGCTTCTTTCATATGGGCTAGCAGCTCTCCCACCTGTCTGCCCAACTCACGGGACGCCCACCCCAGGTGCGCTTCTAAGACCTGACCCACGTTCATTCTTGAAGGTACGCCCAATGGATTTAAAATGATATCTACAGGGGTACCATCGGCAAAATAGGGCATATCCTCCAAGGGGAGAATTCTGGAGAGTACACCCTTGTTTCCGTGACGCCCGGCCATTTTATCTCCAACGGCTAGTTTTCGCTTTACTGCCACGTAGACCTTTATCATTTTGATGACGCCCGGGGCCAACTCATCTCCTTGGCTCAATCTCTCAATTCTGTCATCAAAATGCTTCTTGATTCTCTCAACCTTATGGGAGTATCTCTCCACAATGGATTCCATTCGCTCTACCAGGTCCATTGATGCCTTTAGATCTGCGCCGGCCCAAACCTCCACAGGAATTTGATCTATGTCTTCACCCTTTATTGCTTTTCTTGTGCTTATAATGATCTTGTTCGACCGTTTTTCACGCAGATTGGTTTTCAGTTTTCGCCCAACAAGAATCTCCTTCAGTTTTGCCCTTGCGTTTCTCCCGATGATCTCTATCTCATCCGCTCTGTCCTTCTCAAACCTTGCCTTCTCTTCGGCATCGATGGTCAGACTTCGCAGATCCTTATCTACCCCTCGCCTGGAAAAGACCTTCGCATCGATCACTGTGCCTTCCACACCAGGAGGAACACGCAAGGAGCTGTCTTTCACATCACCCGCTTTATCACCAAATATGGCCCTCAAGAGTTTCTCTTCAGGGGAAAGCTGGGTTTCACCTTTGGGAGTAATCTTTCCCACCAAAATATCACCCGGATTCACTTCAGCTCCTACTAGGATGATTCCGGCTTCATCCAGGTTCTTTAAGGCCTCCTCCCCCACATTGGGGATGTCCCTTGTGATCTCCTCCTTACCCAGCTTAGTATCGCGAGAAACACACTCAAACTCCTCTATATGGATAGAGGTGTAGACATCCTCCGTTACCACCCTTTCACTGATAATGATGGAGTCCTCAAAGTTATACCCGCCCCAGGACATGAAGGCGACCATAACATTCTGCCCGAGGGCCAGTTCTCCCAACTCTGTCGCTGGGCCGTCTGCGATGATCTGCCCCTTCTTGACCACGTCGCCCCGTTTTACAATCGGCTTTTGATTGTAACAGGTATTCTGGTTGGATTTCTTATATTTAACCAGTTTATAGATCTCCACCTCATCTTCTTGATCCCCATCTCCACCGGATCTGATGACAATGCGCGAGGCGTCCACGTCTTCCACAACGCCATTCCCTCTTGCTATCACAGAAACTCCCGCATCCCTGGCCACCACACTCTCAATGCCAGTGCCGATCAGGGGTGCCTTCGCCTTCAATAGGGGGACGGCCTGACGTTGCATGTTTGACCCCATTAGGGCCCTGTTCGCATCATCATGCTCCAAAAAAGGTATAAGGGAGGCGGAGACGCTGACGAGTTGATCTGGAGAGACGTCCATATACTTCACATCCGCCACAGGGGTTTTACTCGCCTCTCCCTCTATCCGCACTGCCGCGTCATCCCTTACGAAATTCCCTCTCTTATCCAGTGGTGCATTGGCCTGTGCAATGGGATAGTCCTTTTCATCAAGGGCGGACAGGTAGGCTATCTTCTTTGAAACCTTTCCATTTGCCGCATGCCTGTAAGGTGTCTCGATAAAGCCGAATTCATTGACTCTCGCATAGGTACTCAGAGAGACGATGAGACCAATGTTAGGTCCTTCAGGGGTTTCAATGGGACAGATCCTGCCATAATGGGTGGGATGCACGTCGCGAACCTCGAACCCCGCCCTCTCCCTGGTCAGCCCGCCAGGTCCAAGCGCACTCAATCTCCTTTTATGCGTTATTTCTGACAGGGGATTGGTCTGATCCATAAATTGGGAAAGCTGACTTGTACCGAAGAATTCTTTGACCACAGCCGAGACAGGTTTGGAATTGATTAAGTCGTGCGGCATGAGTGTCTCAACCTCTTGAAGGCTCATTCTCTCTTTAATGGCTCTCTCCATCCTTACAAGGCCTATCCGGTACTGATTTTCAAGCAATTCACCCACTGCCCGTACCCTTCGGTTCCCCAGATTATCTATGTCGTCCACCATGGCTTCAGCATTCTTCAGACGTATCAGCTCTTGGAGGGTGGCAATAATATCCTCCTTTCGGAGGGTCCGATTATCCAATGGCTCATCTAAATCCAGTCTGTAGTTCAGTTTCAGCCTACCCACAGGAGAGAGATCATACGTGGAAAGACTAAAGAAAAGCCCTTGAAAGAAATTGTTGGCCACCTCCTGTGTGGGCGGGCTACTGGGCCGCATCTTCCTGTAGATTTCAAGGACAGACTCATCACAACTCTCTGTTTTGTCCAGCAGCATGGTGTCCCTGATCGTGGGGCTGACACCGGGGGCATCCAAAACGAGACACTCTATTCCCTTTATCCCCTTTTCTTGGATCATCTTAAGCATTTCAGGGGTGAGAGCCGTATTCCCCGTAATCAATACCTCGCCTGTGGCGGGATCGACCAAATCCTCGGCTATGACCCGTGCTTCCAAGTCCTCCAGGTGGATGGGGATTTGTTTTATGCGAGCCGATACAAGCTCCTTGTGAACCCTTTTTGTGTATTTTTCACCCGCCTTGGCCAAGACCTTCCGCGACTTTGCAACCTTGATATCTTTGGTGATTCTGGTCTGATATAGGTTTTCTATCTTTGCTGGGCGAAAGCATCCCTTTTTGCTGATGACAATCTTTTCAGTCTCATAGAATTGGGACAAGATTTCTTTAGCGGAATAACCGAGGGCCTTCAGGAATGTGGTGGAGGGAAATTTCCGTCTCCGATCAATACGAACAAACAAGATGTCCTTCGGGTCAAACTCAAAATCCAGCCACGAACCCCTTAGGGGTATGATACGGGCTGAATAGAGGAGCTTACCGCTGGCGTGGGTCTTCCCCCGATCATGGTCAAAAAAGACACCCGGGGACCTGTGAAGCTGGCTGACGATGACTCTCTCGGTGCCGTTAATGATAAAGGTCCCTCTTCCTGTCATCATGGGAATAGTCCCAAAATAGATTTCCTGCTCCTTGATGTCTCTGATACTTTTTGTGCCGTCATCCCCATCCGTATCAAAAACAAGTAAACGCACGGTCAACTTTAGAGGGGCCTCGTAAGTCATGCCTTTATTGAGACACTCCTCTTCGCTGTACTTAATATCTTCGAAGGCGTACCTGACAAATTCCAGTGAAGAGGTATTACTGAAATCGCGGATGGGAAAAACACTCCTAAATGCCCCTTGGAGCCCAAACGCTTGGCGCTCCTCAGCGGCCACATCTTTCTGCAAAAACCGCTCATAGGACCTTTTCTGCATTTCGATCAGATTTGGGATCTCGATGATCTTGTCGATCTTCCCGAAATTTCTTCTGATGCGGCGTCCAACATCGTCTTTTGCTTTCATCTGATCTCCTTATTTTAGATGATAATATTTAGGCACAGAGCATATGCCCTGGGCACAAGTCAAACCTCTCCATCCTTAAGCCCTGCGCCCCAAGTCTTAAGCCACTCTTTTATTTGATCTCAGCGGTCGCACCCGCCTCTTCAAGTTGACCTTTGAGATTTTCTGCCTCGTCCTTTGAGACACCTTCTTTGACCACGCCAGGTACACCATCCACCAAGGCCTTGGCTTCCTTGAGACCAAGGCCCGTTATGGCTCGAACAACTTTGATAACTTGAATTTTCTTGTCACCAATGGCAGAAAGAATAACATCAAACTCCGTCTTTTCAGGGGCCGCTTCCGCAGCCTGTCCGGCCGGCGCCCCGCCAGGTGCAATTGCCACAGGAGCTGCCGCAGTAACACCAAACTTTTCTTCAAGCTCTTTCACAAAATCTGAGAGTTCGAGCACGGTCATGTTGGATATATATTCAATTACATCCTCTTTACTAATATTGGCTGCCATATCTCTCTTAAAACCTCCTTAGAATCTTATTTCCTTCGATGAATTAATCTTCTTCGGCCTTTCCATCATCTTTTCCGGTTTCAATCGCCTTTAGGACATTGAGCAAATTGACGAGGAGACCATTCAAGACCCTCACAAGAGAGGTGGGAACCTCCTGCATGGCTGACAAGACCTGGGAGAGGAGCTCGTCTCGGCCTGGCAACTCTGCCAGTCTCTTGATGGCGTCCAAATCCATGATTTTGCCAGACATCTGTCCTACTTTTATGTCCAGCTTCTCATGATCCTTGCTGAAATCCACAAGGACTTTGGCTGGGGCTACGATATCATCGTAGGTGATGGCAAGGCCGCACGGTCCTTCAAAGTGCTCTTTCAGGGATTCGGTCTCCGTATCCTTGCAGGCCAGCTTCATAAGCCGGTTCTTGACCACTTGGAATTCGTTCCCCATATCCTTGAGCTCCTTCCTGAGCTTATTGATGGCCTCCACACGAAGACCCTGATAGTCCACCAGAAAGGTCGCCTTTGCCCTTTGTAGCCGATTCTTCATTTCGGCTACAAAAATCTCTTTTTCTTTTCTTTCCAAAAACCAATCACCCCCTCTCTGACAAAGAAAGTATTAGGCGCCAAAGTCAGGGGTGCCTCCTCACAGAACAACCATCATGGATAGTCTCGGTAGGCCCGAAAAATCGTTTAAGCCCTATGCGACTTTGATCCTTTTCCAGGGCTCCCAGTCGTTAAGGCACCCACTGTCTTTGACTTTTATTAGAGCTATGTTGCAGAGGTTTTCTCTTTTTCCGCCTTCTAAGCTCCTTTAACCATAGACAAAAATTTGGAATTGTCGCCCTATAAGTGCATCTGGCATAATCAGACAGGTCCTGGATGCCTAAGGATAAAAACCCACTTACTAGCTGACTAATTCTTTCACATGTGCTGGATCCACCTTAATACCAGGACCCATAGTCGTAGAAATGGCTATGCTTCTTAGATAGGTGCCCTTACTCGCAGGAGGTTTTAGTCTAAGGATTGTGTCCATGAAAGCAGTGATATTTACCAAGAGCTTATCCGAACCAAATGAAACCTTACCCATAGGCGCATGAACGATCCCCGCCTTTTCCACCTTAAAATCGATCTTTCCCATCTTGACCTCTTTGACGGCCTTGGCCACATCGAAAGTCACAGTTCCGAGCTTTGCATTGGGCATCATACCCCTTGGTCCCAAAATACGTCCCAATTTACTCACAGAACTCATCATGTCGGGTGTGGCAATGGCCTTGTCAAACTCAAGCCAGCCTTTCTGGATTTTCTCCACATACTCATCTGACCCAGCATAGTCCGCCCCCGCTTCAAGGGCTTCCTTTTCTTTTTCGCCTTTGGCAAAGACCAAAACGCACACCTCTTTCCCTACCCCGTTAGGCAAAACAACGCTGCCCCTCACCATTTGATCAGCATGCCTCGGGTCAACGCCCAGCCGAACGGCGATGTCAACGGTCTCATCCACCTTTGTATAGGTACCATCTAGGGCAAGCTGGACAGCCTCCTGAAAACTGTATTTCTTGAGTCTATCTACTTTTTCGGCACTCTCTCTGTATTTCTTTCCTCTTCTACTCATGATCAGCAATCCTTTGGGCTCTTATGCAGTTACCGTAATCCCCATGCTTCTAGCTGTACCTTCAATGATTTTTACAGCACTCTCCAGGTCATGGGCATTCAAGTCCTCGAATTTGAGCTTTGCGATCTCTTCCACCTGTTTTCGCGTCACTTCTCCAACCTTTTCCTGGTTCGGCTCACCAGAACCTTTGGCTATTTTTGCCGCCTGCTTTAAGAGCACAGAGGCTGGTGGCGTTTTGGTAATGAATGAAAATGATCTGTCAGCGTAAATCGTTATGACGACAGGTATAATCGTTCCCATCTGATCCTGGGTCCTGGCGTTGAATGCCTTGCAAAATTCAGCGATATTTACGCCATGTTGCCCCAGCGCCGGACCAATGGGAGGCGACGGATTTGCCTGGCCTCCATTGACTTGGAGCTTGATAGTGCCGATAACCTTTTTTGCCATCACGAACCTCTTCTAAATCTTATGAACCTGTATGAAATCCAGTTCAACCGGAGTTGGACGCCCGAAAATGGTGATTAGAACCCTCAGTTTCTCCTTGTCCGGCTTCACCTCTTCAACAACGCCTTGAAAATTATTAAAAGGGCCATCAATAACCCTAACCTCATCACCTTCATCAAATTGATATTTTGGTTTAGGTTTACTAATCCCCGCTTCCATCTGTTGAATGATTCTCTCAGCCTCCTCATCAGGAATCGGGGCGGGTTTCGTGCTTCCTCCCACAAATCCTGTCACCTTGGCCGTATTTCTTACCGTGTGCCAGGTCTCATCATTCAAATCCATTTGAACCATGATGTATCCGGGATAGAACTTTCTGGAAGAGGTCTTTTTACGGCCCCGTTTTAGCTCAATTACCTGTTCTACTGGGACAAGGACCATGCCAAAATACGCCTCCTGCCCCAGCTTCTTGATCCGTTCTTCAAGGTTTGTCTTCACCTTATGCTCAAATCCCGAGTAGGTATGGACTATGTACCACTTCAATGCCAAATCTTTCCCCTTTGAACCTTATCTAGACGGATTGCAGTTACTTAACCCACAAGATTCTTTATAATCTTGATCAGCCCAAAATCAATGATTCCAAGAAAAAATGAGACCACGATGACGAGGAATATCACCATGGCAGTTGATGCAAGCAATTCCTTACGCGTAGGCCATTTTACCTTTTTGAGTTCCGTCTTGGATTCTCGCAAAAACTGGCTAGCTACACCGAAGTATCTGAGGACGGAACCCCTCTCTTTTGCCCTCTTTTCAGATTCCCTCTTTTGAATGGCTTGATAGGGCTTTGGCTTGGATTCCTGTCTTGCTGGAATTGATTCTGCATCCGATTTCGAGACAGTACTGGGTTTCGGTGGGGCTTGAGTCTTCTTTCGGGCTCCCCTTTTCTTCTTCTTCTTGCTACGCTTCTTCATATTTCCCAAAATCTTCCTGTTTCAAACGCCAATGGCGTACTGCCCTTTCCCCCTGAGCCACCGATTGGCCATACAACCTTTCACATGGAGCCCTTCGGGTAAACCCTTGGTCTCAAAATCATTACCCGTCTTCGCCTACGGCTACGACGTGGTTATCCGCCTTGGTTGGGGCGACATCACGCCGAAGCATGCTTGCAACTTGCGCATTCATCCACGGGCAAGCCCGTGATTTTCTGCGAAGGCGGATAAAAGTGGCAGGCCAGGAGGGATTCGAACCCCCAACACCCGGATTTGGAGTCCGGTGCTCTAGCCGTTAGAGCTACTGGCCTGCAAATTCACTCGCCTTCGCGCGGATGCCCTGCGGCTTGCTGCTGGGAAAAAGCGTAAGGCGACCGCGCCGAAGCCTTGGCGCTGACAGCTTCACTGAAACCTATTTCGTTTCCTTATGAAGGGTATGGGTCCTACAAAATGGACAATACTTCTTAAGAGCCAGTTTGTCCGGAGCCTTCCGTTTATTCTTGGTGGTCGTATAATTCCTGTTCTTGCAACCTTCACAGGCCAGGGTAATAATGTCACGCATATGAAAAAGTTCTCCATCTGTTAGAAATGTGGCTCAGACCTATTGCCTGCTTGGAAAGGGCCAGTGTAAAGCGACGAACAATCCTTGGCCTGCTTTACTGGATGATCTCACTGATCACACCCGCACCCACCGTG
>JASFIT010000080.1:0-13734 GCA_050122535.1 Desulfobacteraceae bacterium
AGGATTCAGCCTATCCATACCATGATTGGAACGCGCGAATCACGGCAGAGTGCTATGCGCCCAATGCCACGTCCCGTATCCTAGATGAACAGGACAGGATTGTTCAGATGGTCAACAACTACGCAAAGATGAGTTTCAACTTTGGGCCCACACTGCTCGCCTGGATGGAGAAAAAAGCGCCGAGTATTTATCAGGCTATTCTCGAAGCTGACCAAGAGAGCCACAAGCGTTTCTCGGGGCACGGATCTGCTTTAGCCCAAGCTTACAACCACATGATCCTCCCTCTAGCGAGCAGCCGGGACAAGGTCACCCAGGTGCTGTGGGGTATTCGGGATTTCGAGCAGCGGTTTGGGCGCAAGTCAGAGGGGATGTGGCTGCCCGAAACAGCCGTGGACTTGGAGACCTTGGATATCCTTGCGGAACAGGAACTCCGTTTTACCATCCTTGCCCCGCACCAGGCGGGTCGGATCAGGCCCCTGGACGGCGGAAAGTGGGAGGATGTTAAGGCAGAAAAGATTGATACCACGATGCCCTACCTGCTCAATCACCCCTCTGGCAGGACCATTGTGATCTTCTTTTATAATGGACCCATCTCTCGTGCTGTTGCCTTTGAAAAGCTTCTGAGCAGCGGCGAGTCCTTTGCGCGAAGAATTATGGGAGGTTTCTCAGGGAAAGGCAACAAACCCCAGCTTGTCCACATTGCCACAGATGGGGAGAGCTATGGCCACCATCACCGGTTCGGAGATATGGCACTTGCCTATGCCATACACTATATCGAATCCAACAATTTAGCCAGGTTGACCAATTACGGAGAATACCTTGAGAAACATCCGCCCACTCACGAAGTGCAAATCCATGAGAACACGTCATGGAGTTGTGCCCATGGAGTGGAGCGCTGGAGGAGCCATTGTGGGTGCCACACGGGCAAGCATGCAGATTGGAATCAAGCATGGCGCACCCCGCTAAGGGAGGCCCTGGACGGACTCAGAGATACCCTCGATCCCATTTATGATGAGAAAGCGCGATTATTCTTGAAGGATCCCTGGGATGCGCGAAATGACTACATCCGGGTCATTCTGGACCGATCGCCAGCCAACGTGGAGAGTTTTCTGCGGCGACACGGAACGTACGACCTGAACGAGATGGAAAAGATAGCCGCGCTCAAGTTACTGGAGCTTCAACGCCACGTCATGCTCATGTACACGAGTTGCGGGTGGTTTTTTGACGAGCTCTCCGGCATTGAGACGGTTCAGATCCTTGCGTATGCAGCACGCACGCTCCAGTTGGCCCGGGAAATCCTAGACCAGGATCTGGAATCCTCCTTTCTCGAACATCTGGCACAAGCCAAGAGTAATGTCCTCGGATATGGAGATGGCCGCCTTATCTATGAGAGGTCCGTGCGGCCAAGGGTGGCTGACCTCAAAAAGGTGGGCGCCCATTACGCCATCTGCTCTCTTTTCAGGGAGTATGAAGCACAGCCTTCCTTTTACTGCTATACGACTGATCAGGAGGAGGTGAGGGTTGCAGAGGCTGGAAAGGCACGACTCCTGACCGGGAAGGCGCGTTTCATGTCAGAGATCACAAACGAGTCAGCCCTGTTGCACTTTGGGACCCTTCATTTGGGCGACCACAACCTGACCTGTGGTGTCAAAGACTTTGAGAATCATGATGCATACGAAGGTATGGCCCAAGATCTTTTCAGTTCCTTTGAAAGGGCGGATTTTCCAGAGACCATTAGGCGCCTGGATAGGCAATTTGAGGGATCAACATATTCCCTGAAATCCCTTTTTCGGGATGAAGAGAATAGAATTTTGGGCATGATAACGGAGTCGGCCTTAGAAGATACAGAGGGTATCTATCGCCAGCTCTATGAAGACTATGCTCCACTTTTGCGCTTTTTTAAGGATTCGGATCTACCGGCTCCGAAGCCCTTTAGCATGGTCGCCGAATTCATCCTCTCTAAGAGTCTGCGAAGCGCATTTGAAAGGGAGCCATTTGATCTCAGGCGTATCGAATCGCTTTTTGAAGAAGCGAAAGAGGAAGGTGTCACCCTGGATGCCGCCACACTCGAGTTCTCCGTCAGAAAGCGTCTCGAACACCTGGCCAAAGTCTTCTCGGAAGATCCCAGTGATTTGTCCAGGCTTCAAGAGTTGGCGTCTGCTGCAAGCCTTCTAAAGGCATTGCCTTTTCAAGTAAACTTGTGGACCGTTCAGAACATCTGTTACGAGATATACCAATCGAGCTATGAAGGATTACGAAAAAGAGCAGAAAATGCCGATGAAACAGCTAAGACGTGGGTGAATCACTTTGAGCCACTGGCTCAGAGTCTATCCTTTCGAATCCCCTGATCACACCTTTACGAACTTCTTCACGGTCAACGCGGCACTGACCCCATCCTTGGCGCCGTGAAGCCCCGCCCTCCCGGCCTCCTGCCCGTGGAGCCTACGCTTCGGAGAGCCTCGGTTATTTACTTGATTACGCCCCCTTGTTTAATGCTATAATTTTATAACAACCCAATTCTACTTGGGAATCGGGTTCTGAAACCTTTCTGATTAGCAGGGAGAGTCAAGCAAAAGGCTCAAGAGCATGTCAATTAGGCGCAGAAAAATTACATATCTTCTCGTAATGATCATTTTGGCTTCATTTTTTTCGCAAGCATTCGCCCAAAAGAAGGTTGCCCCGTCCAAATCGACTCCCAAAAAGCTGAATCTTGTCGAAGCGGCCATGTGCGAGGGAATGAAGAACGGAAGCCCCAAGAACCAGGCCATTGTTTTTTCCATATCAATCGGTAGAGTTCATTGCTTTACCACCTTTGACCCTGTTCCTAAGAAAACAGTCATTTACCACAAGTGGTATTTCAGGGATAAGCTTAGAGCGAGAGTCAAGCTCTCCCTCAAGACCCCGCGTTGGTCAACATTCAGCAGAATCGGGATTCGGAACGGCGAAAAGGGCCCTTGGCGTGTAGAAATCACCGATGTGGAAGGAAAAATTTTTCAGACACTAAGGTTTAGTGTGACGGATTGACGATGGATAAATTGCTCACATTTTTGGCAAGCATACGATGGCAGGATGCTCTCGATATCGCCATAAACAGTTACATCCTCTTTCGCCTCTACGTCCTTTTCAGGGGAACCAATGTGTTCAGAGTCCTGATGGGGATCGCCTTTCTCTGGTTTTTCCAGAGGATGGCTGTCTCTTTAGGACTCATTGTGACCAGTTGGGTCATCCAGGGTATTATAGCGGCTGCGGCGCTTATCATCATTGTTGTCTTCAGAAATGAGATCCGTTCCGTGCTTCAGGCAAAGAACTTAAAAGCAATCCTCTGGGGTTCTCTGCGTGAAGGGGCCACCACGCCAGTGGAAGAGATCGTGGAAGCTGCGTTCGAACTGGGTCGAAGAAGAATGGGGGCGCTGCTTATTTTTCCAGGAAAGGAAGATCTGGAAGAGGTCATCCAGAGCGGAATCCCCTGGCAGGGTTTGCTGTCAAGGGAGATGATTTTGAGTATTTTCTGGCACGACAACCCTGTCCATGATGGAGCCGCCATCATTCAGGACGACCAGGTCACGGAGGTGGGCGCCGTTCTACCCCTATCTCAACGTACGGACTTTCCTTCCCACTATGGGACGCGTCATAGGGCCGCTGCGGGACTGGCCGAAGAAACAGATGCCCTGGTCCTCATCGTATCAGAGGAGAGGGGCACCGTGTCAGTGGCTAAAGGGTCCGAACTGAAGGGCGTAAGGGGAAAGGAAGCACTCGCAGAAATTCTGCGTGAACACATGGGAATCCCTGAAACAGAGGAGGGTCGTCTAGGGAAAGGGAAACTTGAGCTGGGCATAGCAGCCGTGGTCTCATTTCTGTTTATATCAGGGGTATGGTTCAGCTTCACAAGAGGCATGGATTCCCTGGCCACACTTGAAATTCCCGTAGAATATATGAATCGCGCCCCCAGTATGCAAATACTGGATGCCTCAATCAATGAGGTTCGGTTGGACTTGAGCGGCTCAGGTGCGCTCATCAGATCTGTCCGGCCAGAGCAGGTGAAGGTGCGGTTGGACTTGAGCAAAGCAGTGGTTGGACGCAATACCTTCAATATTACGCAGGAAAACATCACGCTACCACCCGGCGTTATTCTAAAAAATGTAAGACCCCAGGTTGTTGAAGTCACTCTCGATGTCCTGGTCAAACGGGAGTTCCCCATACAAGTGGATTGGGTGGGGAAACTGCCCGGGAACTTACGCTTGGTTGAGGCTAGGCTTACACCTCAAAAAGTCCAGGTCATAGGGGAAAGTAGAATCCTCGAAACTGTCTCCACCCTCTATACAGAAAAGGTTTCCTTGGATCGAATAGATAAATCGGGAAAAATGACCGTCAAGGTGGCCCTGAGCCCGGCCTCCGTGAAGACTGCCACTGCATCTGAAGAAAGGGTGACAGTTGAATATGTGGTAGAAAAGAGGCAGAAATGAAAGGACGAGGAAGTGGCGTCCTTCTCCATCTCACATCTCTCCCTTCACCCTTTGGCGTAGGAGACATGGGGCCATGGGCCTACAAATTTATCGATTTTCTTGCTGAGAGCAAACAGAGCTTCTGGCAAATCCTTCCTTTGAATCCCACAAACCTGGCACATGGCAACTCTCCCTATCACAGCGCCTCTGCCTTTGCAGGCAATCCATTACTCATAAGCCCTGAACTCTTGGTCCAGGATGGTTTACTTGATCAGCGGGATTTATCAGAGCTTGATAAATCTCCTGAAGAGCGCGTTGACTACTATAAAGCCAAATCTTGCAAGGAGCGGCTTTTTCATCACGCCTTTGAACATTTCAAAAACAGGGAACAAACCCAAGAGTATGAAGACTTCTGCGCACAAAATGCCCATTGGCTGGATGATTACGCGCTCTTTATGGCGTTGAAGGCCCATTTTCAAGGAGAGGTTTGGAGCAAATGGCCAGAGGCCATAAGGGAGAGAAGATCAGCGGACCTACAGTCATTCAAGAAAGAGCTTGATGAGGAAATCGAAAAGGAAGTCTTCCTTCAGTACCTCTTCTTTAAGCAGTGGCATACGCTGAAAAACACCTGCAATAAAAAAGGCATTGCGGTCATCGGGGACATGCCCATCTACGTGGTTCATGACAGCGCCGATGTATGGGTCCATCCGGAGTTATGTAAGCTGGACGATAAGAGGAAGCCCTATGCTGTGGCTGGCGTGCCTCCCGATTATTTCAGCGAGACGGGTCAGCTCTGGGGTAACCCTGTTTACAGGTGGGACGTCTTGAAAGAAAGAGGTTACGACTGGTGGATTCAGCGATTAGAGCACAACTTTAGGCTATTTGATTTTGTGAGAGTTGATCATTTTCGTGGCTTCGTGAGCTACTGGGAAGTGGGGGCTGATGAAAAAAACGCCATCAATGGGAAGTGGGTGGAAGCACCTGCTGAGGATTTCTTTCGCGTCATCTTAGACAGATTCCCAGAGGCTCCCATCATTGCCGAGGATCTCGGCCTGATTACTCCAGATGTCTGGGAAGTCATGGACCATTTCGGATTCCCAGGCATGAAGGTACTTCTTTTTGCCTTTGGCGAGGACCTGCCCACGAATCCCTACGCGCCCCATAATCACATAAAAAAATGTGTGGTCTATACCGGAACCCATGACAACAACACCTCAAGGGGGTGGTTTGAAAAGGAGGCCAAGCCGGAAGAAAAAAGAAGACTCGCCAGGTATTTAGGAAGAGAGATTGCAGCAAAGGAGGTTCATTGGGAATTGGTAAGGCTTGCCATGATGTCGGTTGCAAATACCGCCATTATCCCCATGCAAGATATCCTGGGTTTGGGCGAACAATCACGAATGAATCGTCCTGCCAAAAAGGATGGGAATTGGAAGTGGCGCCTTTTGCCGGATCAGCTGACACCTTCCCTAGCAGAAAGGCTTCTTGAGATGACGGAAATCTACGGCCGAGCCTGAAGGCCCGATTCTTGCTCTACTGTTCTTCTTCCTTAAAATATCCCTTGGGTACCGCCACAATACCCCGGGGTGTAACCGTAAAACGCTTCCGATCTTCCTTGGGGCTATAGCCTATCTCCGTCCCCGGTGGGATGTTGTTGTCTTTATCAATAATGGCCTTTTTAATCCTGCAATGCCGGCCCACAGTAACCCCATCTAAAATCACCGACTCATCCACTGTCGCCCAACTCCTTATCACCACATTGTAAGCAAGGATACAATTGCGGACAATGCCGCTCACAATGCAGCCTTGACCCACCAAGGAGTCAAGGGCCTTTCCCACTCGGAAGCCTTCCTTACGCTCTGTGGCGAAAACGAACTTGGCTGGTGGTGCGGCCACCTGATAGGTGTGCATGGGCCACTTCCGGCCATAGAGATTGAAGTAGGGGTCCACGCCGGTCAGGTCCATGTTGGCGTTCCAATAGGAGTCCAGGGTCCCCACATCGCGCCAGTATTCGGAGTCTCGGGTGCACGGATCCAGCCTGAGCTGACGTTCCCCGTTTTCCAGGGTCACGTAAATGTAATCCTCGATGCAATTGTTCTTGCTATAAGGGTAGGCATAGACACGATGCGTGTCTAACATGACAGGAATTATATCACGACCAAAGTCATTCTCCTGGCTGAAGTGGAGCATCTCAAGGAGGACTTCTGTCCGAAATAGGTAAATGCCCATGGAAGCTAACACATGCCTTGGATCACCAGGAATTGTCTTCACGTCCTCCTTTGGCTTTTCCTGAAAACCTGAAATGCGATACGCCTCATCCACGACCGCCACACCATACTGGCCAGCCAGCTCCTTGCTCACTTCCAACAGAGAAATGGTGAGATCCGCCTCTTTTTCCTCGTGGTAACGCAGAAATAGGCTATAATCCATCTTGTAGATATGGTCCCCTGAGAGGACGAGGACATGGTCAGGTTTGTATCGCTCGATGAGGTAGAGGTTCTGGCGAATAGAATCGGCCGTCCCTTTGTACCAATCAAGACCTATTCGCTGTTGCGGGGGGACAATTTTGAGGAAGTGACCGATTTTATGGCTGAAGATATTCCAGCCAGACTCCAAATGGTCATTTAAGGACTGGGATTTGTATTGAGGCAGCACGATGATCTTATAGACCCCTGAGTTGACGCAATTGCTCAACGTGTAGTCGATCAGGCGATAAATGCCGCCGAACGGAACCGCCGGTTTGGTGCGGTCTCGGGTGAGGGGCATGAGCCGCTCACCTCTCCCACCAGCCATGACAAAGGCTAAGGTATCCTTCATTTCACCATCCCAAGATCATCTAATCAGTCGCATAGACTCCGACCTATAAATCTAGGAACAATGAGGCCCTTATGTCAATACGGAAATGGGTGAGCCCATCTCTTTTATAATCTCTTGTAAAAAAGTAGGATTTTGGTAAAATCACCTTGCCATTTGTCCTCGGTTCCCCAATGTTCAGAAAAGGAGATTGTAAGACACGATATTGAGTGATTGTTGGGCCAATTATTACGAAAACATGCCAGAATGCCCCGCCTCTTCAGGCGGGCCCTGTTGAATTTCCCAGAGGGAACCCTATTCAACAGGGCGGGCAGGCTCAATCCTCCTACGTCGAGGGGGAGGAGGTTGTCTAGGTAAGTGTTAGATGCCCTGCGTTTAAACGCGGGGAGGTTCACTTTTTCGCCAAACATAGGAGTCCACAAACAATGATTACCGCCAAACTCATACTCGATATTCTTCTAATTCTGATCGTGGCATGGTTTTTTGGCAGCCTCTTCACTCGGTTCGGGCTCCCGGTCATGCTCGGGGAGTTGCTGGCAGGCATCGTGCTCGGCCCGCCTCTCCTGGGCCTGATCCAAGCCTCTCACTCTCTTGAATTGATTGCCGAATGGGGCATCCTTTTTGTCATGTTCTATACGGGCATGGAGATGGACCCCAATGAACTCGTGGAGCACATCTGGTCCTCCCTCAGCGTCGCTGTGGGGGGCTTTATTCTCCCCTTTGCTTTAGGATTCTTAACGTGCAAACTATTCGGCGGGACACTCTATCAATCTCTTTTCGTGGGCCTCGGCGTCTCTATAACGGCCATTGCGGTCCAGAGTGTCATCCTCCATTCAATGAGGATCAATCAGACGGAGCTGGGTCATATCATCATCGGGGCAGCCATTGCAGATGACATTCTGTCACTGATAGGCATCTCCGTTCTCTTCGGACTCGTCAAGACGGGGTCTGTTAACCTATCCACCCTCTCTTTTGTCTTTCTAAAGGTCATCGCCCTTTTCGGCCTGACCATAATCCTCGGACACTTTGTGGTCCCGAAGATCACAAAAAAACTCCACGACAGAGAGGGGAGGGCCTTCACTTTCGCTGTGATAACAGCCCTGGTCATGGCCTACCTCGCCGAATTGGCCGGCTTGCACCTCATCATAGGGGCATTCCTAGCAGGCCAGTTCGTCCGAAAGGAGGTCATGGATGAAAAGATCTACGAGTCCCTTAGTGACCGTTTCTACGCCCTGAGTTACGGATTTCTCGTTCCCATCTTTTTCGCGTCCCTTTCCTTCCACCTCAAAATGACCTATGAATGGTCCTTTCTGTTATTCGCTGTCGTCCTGATCCTCGTCGCCATTCTCGGCAAGCTTGTGGGGTGCGGTCTTGGGATGAAGCTCTTTGGACACTCCAATTGGGCCTCGGCTGTTGTCGGCTTCGGAATGAACGGAAGGGGCGCTGTGGAACTTGTGGTGGCCACGGTGGTTATCAATTTGAGCAATCAGTTGATGGAGGGGAGTGTCATATCCGCGCCTTTGCTTACACAGGAACAGTTCGCGGCCCTGATTCTCATGGCATTTGTCACCACTTTCATGGCGCCCATATCTCTAAAATGGGCGGTCATGAGGACCTGCAGAGCCGATGAGAAGGTCGCTTTCTGCACTCTCTGGGATACGGTGGCACAAAAGTGAAAGGGATATGGCAACCGGGAGCGTGGCAAAGCAGGAGGGAGAGCTCCCCGACCACCTTCTCGACGAAAATTTCAAATGGCGCTTGAATACGATGGTCAACGATTTAGCATCTGAGAAGGAACTTCGGGGTTGATTTATGAAGCTTTACGCGGTACCAAAGTAAGACGTTGTGTTCCCGGTGTCAGTCCTTTCTTATGAGATCCGTTATTACCCATGCCACACGTTTTCCACAGTATGGCCCCTTGGCTATGCTGAGGCATAAGGTTCATTTAAAGATGTTCACCGTTGGGCATACCACTTCCAAGCCTTAAACCATTTCTTTCATAGCCTTAAATTTTCCAAGCTTTTATTAATTTCCAGACAGATAATGGCGGTCACGGCAATGAGATGGTCAGTTGCTGGCAGATTCGCTCATGGCCTGAAGATGAAAAACAAGAAAAGGAGGTGGAGCTATGCAAGGTATGTTAGACCAAATGGCACAGTTGTTTGGATCCTTTATTCCCCGACTGCTAGGGGGCATCACCATCCTGATTGTTGGATGGTTTGTGGCTTTGTTCTTGGCTGGACTTATACGTCGAGGCCTTCAACGTCTCGACTTGGACAAGCGAATGGCGCGCTGGCTTGTGGCAGAAGAAGGGGCCAAGCCCCCTGAATCGGCACGTTGGATATCCAGGGCCTTTTTCTATCTGTTCATGCTCTTTGTCCTGGTGGGCTTTTTTCAGACATTGGGCCTTACACTGATCACCGAGCCGCTCAATAAACTCTTGGTCCAGATATTTGAATACGCGCCCAGGCTCCTCGGCCCTGCTCTTCTACTTCTTGTGGCATGGATAGTGGCCAGTGTCTTAAGGCTCATTGTCACTCGAGCCATGAATGCCGCCAAGATTGATCAGCGTCTGGGCAGCAAGGTGAGTCCCGAAGAGGCCAAGCCCATTGCTCTGGCCAAATCGGTGGGCGATGCTGTCTACTGGCTCGTGTTTTTGCTTTTTCTCCCAGCAATTTTGGGCTCTCTGGCCTTGGAAGGGCTTCTGGAGCCTGTCCGTGGGATGATCGACAAGATACTCGACTTCCTGCCCAATATCCTTAGTGCCGCTTTAATTATCGCGGTGGGCTGGTTTGGGGCCCGGATTCTACAAAGGATTGTGAGCAGTCTCCTAGCGGCCATTGGCGTAGACCGGCTGAGCGAAAGAGCAGGTCTTGCTACAGCCCTTGGGGATCAGAAACTCTCCGGCGTTCTTGGGTTGGTCGTTTACATCATGATCCTTATTCCCGTGCTCATTGCTTCCCTGAATGCCTTGGGACTTGATGCCATAACAATGCCAGCCAGCAACATGTTGAACATGATCCTCGCAGCGACGCCCTCCATATTTGCTGCCATCTTGATTCTGGTCGTCGCTTATGTGGTGGGACGTGTCGTGGCTGGACTCATCGCAAACCTGCTGGCAGGCCTGGGCTTTAATGCGATCCTGGCCCGACTGGGTTTAGGCAGGGAACCCGCAGAAGGGGAAAGAACACCGTCACAGATCGTGGGGTACCTGGTCCTCGTAGCCATTATGTTGTTTGCTGTGATAGAGGCGTTAGGTTTACTGGAATTCAGAGAATTGGCTGAACTCGTCTCCCTGTTCATGGTCTTCTTTGGTCATATTGTTCTGGGACTCATCATCTTCGCTCTCGGCCTCTTCCTGGCCAATGTGGCCTCAAAGGCCGTCCTCTCCAGTGCGACGATACAGGCCAAAGTGCTGGCAACCGTGGCACGGATCGCCATCATCATGGTGGCGGGGGCCATGGCATTGCAGCAGATGGGTTTGGCCGATGAGATCATCAGCCTGGCCTTTGGGTTGCTTTTTGGCGCCATTGCCGTTGCCGCGGCAATTGCTTTCGGTCTTGGAGGGCGTGACATCGCAGCCCGCCAGCTGGATGAATGGCACGGTACGATAAAGACCGAAAAACCAGAAGACGGTTAGGCGAAACCTTCAAAGCTATTGCGAGATGATGCACGCTGAAGCATGGGGGCGGGGCGTCGAGTCAGCCCCGCCCGGACCCTTCAGTGGGTAATAAAGTCCGTAGCAAGCAGCCCCATGATAGCCTTTCTACTTAGGTCTTCAGAGATTTTTGATTGCTAAGCTGGAAGCCCCTGTCCCTTTATTTCTTTTAGCTGAACGTTCAAGGGTGCTGCAGGACCTTGCTTTGGCTCACCCATGTAGAGGGTACGATGGGGGAAGGGGATCTCGATACCTCTTTCGTCAAAGACCCGTTTCACCCGTCGATTGAATTCCCTCTTCAAACCCCACTGCTTCAGGGGCTTGGTGGTCAACCGGGCCCTAACCACGATGGCTGAATCATCGAATTTGTGTAGACCAAAGATTTCTATGGGTTCGAGGATATTCTTGCCGTATTCCGGATCATCCTGCATCTCTTTCCCAATTTCCCTTAATATGTCCATAACCTCGTCCACATCCTCCCTGTAAGCCACACCGATATCGATGACCGTCCGTGAGAACTCCTTCGTCATATTGGTGACTGTATCTACGGAGCTATTGGGGACCACGTGGACATTGCCTGATACATCCCTCAGGCGCATAGTCCGAAGGCCAACCGCTTCCACAACCCCCTCATTCTTCCCCAAGTCCGCGTAATCTCCCACCCGGACACTCTCCTCAAAGAGAATAAAGAGGCCATTGATCAGGTCTTTAACCAGGGTCTGGGAGCCAAAGCCGACGGCCAGACCTACGATTCCAGCTCCAGCCAGGATGGGCGTCGTATTCACCCCCAGTCGGTCCAGAATGACGATACCCCCGATGAATCCGGCGGCGATCTTGACGGTGGTGTTGATCATGGGCAAGAGGGTCTTTCGTTTTTGAGTAATCTTTTTCTTCTTTTTTACTCCCTTTGATTTAAGAAGATACTCTTTTAAATAGTCGCTGGTCTCTATGATGGCAGCAACAACACCAAGGGTGATGAGGATGGCAATGGCCCTAAGGATAACCAAGGAGCCCGTATTTGAAGCGACCAGGGTTGAAACGGGGATACCCCAAACTTGGGCAATAACAGCAAGGGCTATGATGATGAGAACCCATCTGAACACTTTCCTGAGTATGAGGATATATCGATTCGTTTTTTCCTCGAGACCTGGAAATCGGGACTTTACTTTCTCGTTGATGGCAAAAAACCTCTTGAACATCCAACCGAGTATCTGCAGAGCCAGTAGAAGGGCCACAAGTGTAATGACCGTTCCAAGCGTCGCCTTGAAAAGGTAATGAAAGCCTTTTTCATAGTGGACGATCAGAAAAATGAATATGGCCCACGAGTAAACTATAGCAGGAATTGTCCAGTATCGAACGATCCATCTCATGGTGTTTCTCGAACCTTTGTCTGCATTTTCTGGATTTTCCTGAGAATTGCCATACCGTGCTCGAATTTCCCGGGAGACCTGCATGATAAAGATGCTCAACATGAGAGGGAAAACAATCAAAAGGAGGCCTCTGAGAAAGGAGAGGGCGGGAGAGGGGATCTGGAGCAGAAACAGCGTTCTCGTAACCAGTACATATAAGGCCGTGTAGAGAGCAAAGCGTGAAATCCAGATCCAGATGTAGTTGGCATTTTCGTTGCTAAAGGGCAGTATCCGAATTGGTTCCTCATCTGGGGAGAGCAATACACTAAAGACTTCTAGTGTCATTCTATAAAAGAAGAGGACCATGAAGAAGAGCAGGGCCAGGGAATGTCCAAGCCCAAACGATGGCAATATCCTGAAAAGAATGAACAGGGAGGCCAGAATTGCAACATACGGGATCAAAATCACTAGAACCTTTAGGAAGCCCAGCGCAATTTTGGAAGAAAAACCTTTCATACGTGAAGTCAACCTGGGCGCAACCCCCCTCAGGAGTAACTTGAGGATCAATGCGATAAGAACGCCGGCTGCCACATCTGCTGCCAAGCGTAACATTTTTGAGTGGTTTTCAGGTCGGGAGAGAAATGATTTTGCCCTTTCATAGGCAGCTGGCGCCCTGCCCAGTAAAGAGACCGTGCTGGCCGCGGCGTCCATGACATTCTTGGAGATGGAATCGAATCGGGAAAACAAATTCTCGATAACAAGCACCTCCCTCTCTTTTTTACCCGGCCGTCCCACGGGTCTCTTTTCCCTCTCTTCGGTTGCAGCCTCCCTCGCTTGAATGATGTTCTTGAGGTCTTTCAGAAAACCCTCTCTCTTTTGAGGGTCCTCCATGAGGGCCATGACCTCTTTTAATTCTTTTGCGGAGACCTTCTCGCTTTCCTGGCCATAGGTCGTTGTTGCAAGCAAAATGGCGAGAAAGATAAAAGATATACCGAATAGCCGCCTTTTTACTCTTGTCCAATGCATCCCGCTTACCTCCTTTCTACTAGCGTATGGTGTTGATGGATATTTACATGTAAGGCTAAAATTGCTATCAAAGTGTTAAGGTACAGCTCCAATACATGGGTCCCCCACCGGACGAATTACAAGCAGACTGAATGGGGTTTTATGCTAACCGCAAAATAGCTCAATGCGCCCATCTAATCAAGGTAAGAGGAGCCATGCCTTTATGGCCTTTGTGGCCGTTTGAAATCTGACCAGCACGTTCATTACGGGGAGTGAAAACATGGAAGAAACGAATATATTTTTCATGGTTATCTTTCTGATTGTTCTCTTGGGCTTTTCCGCCTTTTTTTCAGGATCTGAGACCGCTTTGATGGCCCTCAGCAGACTGCGTCTCACGCACTTGGCTGAGACCAAGCCCAGGAGAGCGAGACTTGTAGAACGCGTGCTGGAAAAACCTGAACGGCTCATC
>JASFIT010000081.1:0-13591 GCA_050122535.1 Desulfobacteraceae bacterium
GCCCGCAGAAGAGGAACCTTCTGATGTTTCTATGCAACCTGCCAATCGCTTGTGAAAAGCAGGATCAGAAAAGGGAGTATAGAAAAAAAGGTCCGGATAATCAAGAGACCTATTCTCGCGTATCAACGCCCACTCATACCATATTACTGTAAGAATCAAGCGCTTATATTGACAAAGGTGAAAAAATGACTAATTTGTTATCCCCCAATTGGGGTTCTTATCCCCCTAGAAAGGAGGGATTCTGATGAAAACGCGTGAGAAAAAGAGCCAAAAAAAAACCGAAAATAGGGTTAATAAGGGTGTCACGAAAAAAACGGGCAGGTCGAGAGGCGGAAAAGAGTCAAGAGCCAACAAAGAAGAAACCGACCTTCGAGCCACGTTCATGCAAAATATTTTAGATAAGAGGAAAGAACTGGAAAGGACATTAGAGCACCTGATAGAAAGCCAGAAAGAATATGATGTGCAGCTTAGTGGTGGAGACCTTATTGATGAACTGGATCAGGCTCAGCGTGAGATTTCAGCCAGCAGTTATTACCCCATCATTGAACGGAAAACCAAGGAGTTGCGAAAGATTGACCGTCTGATCAAGAGGATGTCAAAAGAGGGAAAATTTGGGCTTTGTGAAGAGTGCGGAAAACAGATCCCTAAAAAGCGACTATTGATCGTTCCAGAAGCCACGCTTTGCGTCCCTTGCCAGAGAGAGTTGGAAAGAATTGATCTGCAGAGAAGTTTTGAAGCCAGGGACGCCACGGGTTATGGGGGAGGGCAAGGAAAGGACTGGAACTCTGACCGCTTTGATGAAAAGGGCCATCGAGCTCTGAAGACGCAAATGAATACCTTTTCAGTGAATGAAATCAGAGGGACAGAGGCTGATAATGATTTCCCACAAGATGTGAAGAGACACTAAACTCAACACACCATCATAATTGCCACATCTTACCAAAGCGTCCCAAATCAGACGGAGCCCCACTCCTTCACAGAAGGGAAAAGGGATCTATCCGTGTGAGGAATAAACCTGGCCGCGCTGAAAAGATTCATGAACTCCTGGTTTACATTGAGTTCTATGTACGTCACCCGATCCCTTATTTTGTATATTTCCTCCCTGGCCTTGGCCGATAAAAGGGCCAGGCCAGCTCCGCTCAGGGAGGTATTGCCCAGAGGCTTATAAGTTTCGAGGGCAAGATCAGGAATCATGCCTAAGGTAATGGCTGACCTGGGATCTATGTAGGAACCAAATGTACCCGCAATGTAAAAATTTCTGATATCTTTTATGGAGACATTAATCATACGGGTGATGGTGGTAAGGATGGTGTACATGGCAGCCTTGGAGCGTATGAGCGCATCGATGTCTGGCTGACTCAGGGTCAACGCCTTTCCTGTGGCCGAATCCTGAGGAAAAACCAGAACAAAATGATTCACCCCATCCACCTGCTTTAAGCGTTTTCCACAGTTGCTCTGCACATACTTGCCCCGCAAATCGATCATTCCCGCCAGAAAAAGCTGGGCCATTAGGTCGATCAATCCTGAGCCGCATATGCCAACCGGTGGTTTATTTTCAATCGTCCTTATGTGAAATTCACCCGTCTCAGGATCAGCAGTCACCTTGTCTATCACGCCAGGCCCAGCCATCATTCCCATGTGTGCCACCCCTCCCTCCAGGGCAGGCCCAGCTGCCCCTGCACAGCCCATAAGCCACTCTTTGTTACCTAAGACCACTTCTGCATTGGTTCCCACGTCCACCAAAATCGAAGTCTCATCTTGATGACTCATACCCGAGGCCAAGATCCCTGAGATCAAATCACCCCCAAAATAGCTGCCCACGTTGGGGATGACAATAACCGGAGATTCGGGGTTGACCGCAACGCCCAGCTCAGTCGCCTTTATCAGGCCCGGGCTGTTTATGGAGGGGATATAGGGTTCTCGGCATATCCAGAAAGGATCCAGTCCGAGGAAGAGATGGGTCATGACTGTATTTCCTGACACGGACACGCCCACAAGGAAGCCCGTCCTGATATTATTTTTTTGGGCCATTTGAGCGATTTCCTCGTTCAGCCTTTCTATTAGGGATCGTTGCAGTTTTGCCAATCCTTGTCTTTCTGATGCAAAATGGATTCGAGTCAAAATATCCTGACCGACTTCTACCTGTGGGTTGAGAAAAGAGGCCTCATCTCTGATCTCGCCAGCGGTGAGATCTAGAAGTCGGATCACCACAGTAGAAGTACCCAAATCCACAGCAAGGCCATAGATAGGCGTGTCGAAATCTAATGGGAAAAGGTCCACCAGATGCCAAGAATATGTTCCCTTGTAAAGAACCGCCTGGACCTCATAACCATGTTCTCTCAATATTGAGGGAATCCTTTTGGCAACCTTGAAATCTACGACCACATCGTCTCCATCCAGCGCCTTTCTGAGCCCTTCCAGCAATCGGTCCACATCGCCTCTGTTATCCTTTAGGCTCGGAGTGGCCAACTCTGGCGAGACTTTGACTATCCAACTATCTTTCTTCATATCTTCTTTGCCTGATCTCTCTTTTTCACGCCTGTGCATGCTCCTCCTACCTTACCATCATATATAGTCACATCAAAATGCCCAGCACACTATGCCCCGCAAAAGTCCTTGTTGCGCTTCACATAGCCCCTTAAATACAATTGACACTTCATCTTTAAAGAAAGATAATTTGTAACATTTTAGCCCTTTGAAACAGCCGGGTAATAACGCAAAACGACCTCGCTTTTTGCGCCATCCTTAAGGGCGCCGGGCAAATCTTTTGGCCCCTCCAGAGAATGCCGCTTCGCCCAGGGGCTTTTCAAACGGCTGAAGTATTACCATAATCTTTTTGTTCATATTTCTTCTTTAGGAGCAAAAAACTTGAGTAATCTTCCCATCATCGGTATCACCATGGGTGATCCTTCTGGGGTTGGTCCTGAAATTATTATAAAAGCACTCTCAGATTCAAGCATTTATGAGATCTGTCACCCCATAGTATTGGGAGATCCGGGTGCCCTGTCGGTCAATATTGATGGGCTGGAACAAAAGCCCATAAACGAAATTTCAAGGCCGTCCGAACCTTTAAGCGAATCAGGAGCGATAGATCTTTTGGCTATCTCCAACCTGCAACGGGAATCCCTAATTCCAGGCAACCCGACTGTTGAGGGCGGAGAGGCGATGGTGAATTACATCACCAGAGCAGTGGAAATGGCGCAAGGTGGAGACCTTGCGGCCATTGTCACTTGTCCCATTAACAAGGCGCTTATGCATGAGGCAGGTCACTTTTTTGAAGGGCATACCCAGTTGATAGCCCAGCTTACAAATGCTGAAGACTTCGTCATGATGCTTGCGGGCGAGAGGTTGCGCGTGGCCCTTGTCACGATACACTGTGCGCTCAGTGAGGTCCCGACCTGCATAGATGATGACATGATTTACAGAACCATTACCATCACTTCACAAGCCCTCCAGCTAGATTTTGGACTCTTAACGCCGCGATTGGCTGTGGCAGCCCTCAATCCCCATGCCGGCGAATCTGGACTCTTCGGATCAGAAGAAGATGAAATCATTAGGCCTGCTATTGAGAGAGCCAGGGTTGAAGGCTGCCAAGTGGAGGGCCCTCTCCCTGCTGACACCCTGTTTCACCGAGCTGCGGCAGGGCAATTCGATGCGGTCGTGGCCATGTATCATGATCAGGGGTTGATTCCCTTGAAACTCCTTCATTTCTCTGATGCGGTCAACGTCACCCTGGGGCTTCCCATCATTAGGACTTCTGTGGATCATGGAACGGCTTATGACATAGCCGGAACTGGCACTGCAGATGCCTCCAGCCTCAAGGCAGCTATCCGAATGGCCGTCAACATGGCTGAAAATAGAGCAAGGGGAAAAGGATTGTCCAGCTGAAGTGCCTAGAGTGAGCTAAAGTGAACTAAAGTGACTAAAGTGGTTAGTTGATATGGCTGATTAGGGGTTTCTTAGACCTTGAAGACGGGCTTAAGACGATTTTTCGACTCTCAAGTGTTCAACTTTAGGCACTTTAGGCATTTTAGACACTTTAGATCACTCCTTAATGATAAATGATAAATGAACGCATAAAAATACGGGGTGCCAGAGTACATAACCTGAAAAATATCTCCCTGGATATTCCTCGAAATCAACTCGTCGTCATTACTGGCCTATCCGGGTCCGGCAAATCCTCCCTTGCCTTTGATACCATCTATGCAGAAGGTCAGAGGCGATACGTGGAATCTCTCTCCGCCTATGCCCGCCAATTCTTAGAGCAAATGGACAAGCCGGATGTGGATACCATAGAGGGGCTTTCCCCGGCCATTTCCATTGAACAGAGAACGACAAGCCGAAATCCCCGATCCACTGTGGGGACTGTGACCGAAATATATGACTACCTAAGGGTGCTGTTTGCCAGAATTGGCCACCCCCACTGTCCTGAGTGTGGTTTGGAAATCAGTTCCCAGACCACTCAGCAAATTGTAGATCAGATTATAGATATGAGGGAAGGCACCAAGGTGCAGATCTTGGCCCCCCTCATGGAAGGGAGAAAAGGAGCACACATCCATCTCCTTCACCGACTCCGGAAAGACGGATTCACCCGGGTCAGAATTGACGGACAGATAAGATTGCTGGATGAGGATATTGTCCTAGACAAAAACAAGAAACATGACATAAGCGTCATCGTGGATCGTCTCGTCATAAACAAACGTATAAAAAGACGTCTTACCGATTCCATGGAGCTTACCCTCAATCTCTCCGGGGGACAGGCCGTTCTGGATCTCATTGACTCAGGAGAGATGTTCTTCAGCCAAAAGGCGGCCTGCACCCAGTGCGGAATTAGCATTCCGGAGATGACGCCACAGATGTTTTCTTTTAACAACCCTCAGGGTGCCTGCCCGGAATGTAGTGGACTTGGCACAAAAAGGTATTTTGACCCAGGTCTGATTATCCCCGACCAAGATCTCTCATTGAGGGAAGGAGCCATCGTTCCATGGGCCAACCGTCATTCCGTATATTTCACCCAAATGCTCGATTCTTTATGCCAGCATTACCAGATAGATATTTACACGCCATTTAAGGACCTTCCTAAAAAGGTCCGGCAAGTCTTCCTCAATGGTTCAGGAGATGAAGAAATCAAGTTTTATTATGAGAAAGACGACCGTAGATACGACTATACCCGGCCCTTTGAGGGTGTCATACCCAATCTGGATAGACGTTATCACGAAACGGACTCCTACCACATTCGGGAAGAGATTGAGAGATATATGAGCATTAGGCCATGTCCTGCGTGTGGCGGAGCAAGGCTAAAACCCTTGAGTCTGGCCGTGAAGGTGGGAAACATGTCTATTCATGATATCACTGTCCTTCCCATCGAAAAGGCACATGATTTCTTTCAGCACCTAGATCTTGACCGCAAGGAAAGGGATATTTCCAAGAGAGTCCTCAAAGAAATCAGGGAGCGGCTTGGTTTCCTGAGAAGTGTAGGCGTTGACTATCTCGCGCTTAACCGATCCTCGGCGACCCTTGCAGGCGGGGAGGAACAGAGAATCAGACTGGCCACCCAGATCAGCTCCGGTCTTGCGGGGGTACTCTATGTCCTGGACGAACCCACTATCGGCTTACATCAAAGGGATAATATCCTACTTTTAAAGAACTTGAGGCATCTGAAAAACTTGGGGAATACGTTGCTCGTTGTGGAGCATGATCCGGAAACGATTCTTTCTGCAGATCACGTGGTGGACATGGGACCGGGGGCCGGCATGAAGGGTGGTGAGGTGGTCTTCCAAGGGCCCCCCGAGCAATTGATGAAGAATGCGGATTCTTTGACAGGTCAGTATCTTTCAGGAAAGTGTTCCATACCCATCCCTCGATCTAGAGGAAAGGGAAACGGCAAAAGCCTGCTCATTGAAGGGGCCCAACAAAATAACCTGAAAAACATCCAGGTGGAGATACCGCTTGGAACTTTCACGTGTGTGACGGGTGTTTCAGGTTCAGGCAAGAGCAGTCTGATAAACGAGATTCTCTTTCCACTCCTAGCGCAAAGACTCTATCGGTCCAAGGCAAACGTTGGGAAAGTGCGATCTATTAAAGGAATTCACCATATCGATAAAGTCATAAATATCGATCAAAGTCCTATAGGTAGGACGCCACGCTCCAATCCTGCCACCTACACTGGGGTATTTACCCATATACGGGAGCTATTCTCAATGCTTCCTGACTCGAAAATGAGGGGATACAAGCCAGGAAGGTTTAGCTTCAACGTGAGGGGGGGAAGGTGTGAGGCCTGCAATGGGGACGGTATTATCAAGATAGAAATGCACTTCTTGCCCGACGTTTATGTCACCTGTGAGGCTTGCAAAGGTCTGCGCTTTAACCGAGACACCCTTGAAATCAAATACAAGGGGAATCACATTGCCCACGTCTTAGACATGACCGTCAACCAGGCGTACACCTTTTTCGAAAACATACCCAATATCAAAAACAAGCTCAAAACCCTGGTTGATGTGGGACTTGGCTACATAAAACTCGGTCAATCCGCGACGACCCTCTCCGGTGGGGAAGCACAGAGGGTGAAACTCTCAAGGGAATTGAGTAAAAGGGGCACAGGGAGGACTCTCTATCTGCTCGATGAGCCCACCACAGGTCTCCATTTTGCAGATATCCAGAAACTCCTTGAAGTGTTAAATTACTTGGTCAGTCTTAACAACACCGTTATTGTCATAGAGCACAATTTGGATGTGATAAAAACTGCAGATCATATTATTGATCTTGGACCGGAAGGAGGTGAAAAAGGCGGTTATCTCGTAGGAGCGGGAACGCCAGAAAAGATTGCAGAGATCGAGGCATCTTACACCGGCCAGTTTCTGAAGAAAATTCTTCATAACAAATATTGAAATATTAAAACAACTGGGTTTGTTTTGAAAGCATTCAAGAGAAAATTGAAAACGGGGGGTGCACTATCGATCAACGAGCTGGCTCTGGACTCCTCTTAACGTTAATTCATTGTGCTCTCTCTTTGCACGAGCGTGCTGGTAGAAAGCCCCAGTGTAGAGGTGGCACCTACCGTCAGTCCCCTCAATTACATACGGACAGTATCCGAGTCCAAGCAACGTAAGTCTCATCTCGTTAAGGCCCTCTTCGGAACCATAGGTTCCTACGAGGTTAGCATACCTCGTATGTCTGGAATTTCCTTTTCCTATTCCAATCTGTATTGCAACCCCTTCGGCCTCATCTCTGCTCTGAAAGTGACCAGCAAAAACCCTGTACCATTTGCCCTTAGGTCCAAGATCGATTTTTACCCAGTAGGGGGATATCCCCTTTTGCTGGAAAATGGATACTGCCCTGCGAGCTCGATCAATGGTTTTGAAAGACCCAAGATAAATGGAATAAGGATACGTTTCTAACCTCCCTCCCTGAACTTCTTCTATCTCTGGGATTTTGTCACCTGGCAGAATGCTTGTTTGCGGGTTAGGTTTTTCGGCTTGGATTCCTTGTTTTGCTGTCGCAACTGCTTCCTGGGATTTCTTTAGGATTGTCTCGGCTGGCTTTTTTTCAAACGCCTTGTCCGGTTGTTTTTGGGGGACAGACGCGCGAATGATGCCCTTCTCAATGGGGTACAACGCCTGCTCACTTTTGATGAAAGCCCATGGCGCGATTTGGGTTAAGAGAATCGAGACAACCAAGCCTAGCAAAACCAACATCAATCCCACTTTTAAGATTTCCGAACCTTGCGGCGATTTTTTTTGGGCTGGTCTCTTCTTTTTTGTGGGTCCGGCTTTTGCCTTGACAGTTGAAGTTCGATCGGCCCTGATCTTCCCAAACTCAGAAGTGTTCTTTCCACTATCATCGCTCTCTCCAGATAGTGATTCTGTCCGGGCCGTCGGTTTGAAATCTAAACCTCCTGCGGCTTTCCTTTTCCTGATCTCTTGTGTGGCCTCTGCATTACGGAAAAGGTTCGTCAACACTTCCCCGCTGTCAGAGAGTGATTTGTCAGTCCTTTCAGACTCAATACCCCTCTGATCCATTGTTTTCTCTCCTGCCAAACCTGCCTAAATCAAAAAACCCCATCTCTCTACAAGAAATGGGGTCGTGGTATTGAGTCCGTATCGATCGGTGTTAAGCTTCGAGAGTTTTACTCCAGAGACATCAGAGCGAGGTGAAATCCACGAGGCTCTCATCAAATTGAATCCCAAGAACATAACAGCCCTCAGCTTCCTCGCCCGGTTTCTTGCTCTTGTGTCTGACCGTCCCGTCTACCTTAACCACGGTTTCTGTAGCAAAGAGCGTTATATCTTCGAGCCTGTCCCCTTCTTGCACGGCTTCAAAGAGCTCAGAGTCCTTTTCACTCACAAGTATTCCAACGCCTTGTGTTGAATAGTCAAGCACAGCAAGCTCATATTTCTTCTCTTTTTGGGATCCCTTCCTTGGTTTAAGCACGACGCTGATGAACTCCGGTATCTCATCACTGTTTCTGTTGCCTCTCCGCCTTTCAGGAAGCTCAATGGACTCTGGGAAACTGACGACCAACTCGCTGTCGGGCTCGTCGCTGCGAGGACCAAGATACTGGGCCTTAAAGCTACAAATTGAATTGGTGAGCAAGAATTTTAAAAGCAGTTGAGAGCCTGATTTAATAACGGTATTCCCATCCTCCGGGGTTAGCCTCCCAATGACCAGGTGAGGCCTATTGCCATATTTGGAATGAACCCCACCGCAGTTGGCCTTAACGATCATGGAGGTATAAGAAGTCACCTGGCCCAGGATTTGAGCTGTGATTTCACGACCTTGAGTGATTAGAAACTCTATCGTTTCCTTTATTGTCTGTCTGTCTCTTGCAGTGTACAGCGTCATGGAACCCTCACTTCTTACCCTATTGAGAAAGGCTAATTCTTTTCTTTGCAAACCCCTTGCCATACTATTACAGGAGAAATAATCTCGAAAATCCAGGCACTTAAACCACCCCCAGGAAAGGCCCAATTTGCCGATTGACAAAAATTGTCAAGGCTGAACAAATTTCAGCATGATTTCTCATAAGACTAGGTCTCTAAATGCCGCTGATCAAAACGAAAACGTGAGAATCTAACGACCCTGCAATCCCTGAGTCACCCAAAAAGAAACACAATCCCATTTAGGGTTAGAGCCTATTTTTCAGGGCCGTATGCAGATTGGATCAGATTGCGTGGTGGATTTTGAGGGGGCAAGAGATGGCCAATTTTTTACCATCTTCTATGGTGTGTCTGAGAATTATTCCACTTTGCTTAGATGATAGGCTAAGTCATCAAGTTTCACACTGAAGTCCACATTTTCCAGAAGACAACCCTTTGGCTGCCTCAGCTGAACAGGGGAAAAATTAAGAATGGCCTTGATACCTGCTTCTATCAGCATGTCTGCCGCACTCTGGGCCTGCGAGGGCTGAGTGGCTATAACACCTACCTCAATGCCCAAATCTTGCCTCAAGATCTTTAGATCTTCGACAGGCTGAATGACCAGTCCACATGGCAGCTCTTTGCCGATTTTCTGGGGATCCACATCAAACGCAGCCACGAATTTGTAACCCCTTTTGGCAAAATTCGCATTTTCCACAAGAGCCATCCCCAGGTTCCCCATGCCCACAATGCCCATCTTCCATTCACGGTCAGAAACCAGGATCTTTCTAATCTCCTTCAGAAGATCCTGAACATCATATCCAATGCCGCGGACGCCAAACTCACCAAAGTAGGAGAGATCCTTCCTGACCTGAGCCGGGTTCACATTACAGAGTTCGGCCAGCCTCTCCGAGGAGACTAATTGTTCACCCTTCTGTATTAGCCTTTCCAGTGGCCTAGAGTACAAGGCAATACGTTCAATGGTGGCATCAGGTATTTTTGATTCTTTGACCATGATTATCTTTTAAAGTAAGGTCCCTCTCTTTATCAGTACGAAGGAGTAATTCTTTTTGGGATGGAAAACTTTCTCTATTCTACAATATTTCAAATGTTTTGTGAATTTTTGCACATGGCAAAACAGAAAAAAGAGGGCCCGTGGGCTCAGGCCCTCTCTTCAAAAAGCCTTTAGCCTCCAATCAATTTTACAACATCCTCCAGCGATGGGAGTTTGAAGACCATGATGAAGCAGATCAGCAGGGCGTAGATACAGAGGGACTCAATAAGGGCGAGACCAATAATCATGGTGGTCATGATTTTACCACCCGCCTCGGGGTTCCTGGCAGTCCCTTGGAGCGCTCCGTTAATGGCGTGACCCATACCAAGGCCTGTCCCAAAAGCGGCCACCCCAATACCGAAACCGCAGGCAATGGCAATAGCAAAATAGATCCAAACGGCAGAAGATTTGCCTGAGCCCTCATCGGCCAGGGCCACTGAGGCCATTCCAAGAATCAGGACCACTGCTAAAATGCTCGTAACTAGTTTCTTCGACATATCAACCTCCTTCTCTGTTTATTTGCCTTCTTCCAAAAAATTGTATGCGATTTTTAGAAACTTAGGATTTCCCACCTCACTGAGAGCCGGAGCGCTGCAAATGTTCAACTCGACGACTGCCCATGTGGAATGGTGGAATGCTGGAATATTGGAGTATTGGTTATGAAGAAATGAAAAAGGTGTTTTGATTTTTTCCCTGACCCATCATTCCATCGTTCCACTATTCCATTATTCCTCCAGGGCGCAGGCTCTCCGAGCCTGGGCCCTTCATCTGTTAGTGTGCCTCTTCCATAGCACCAGCGAAATACACAATGGAAAGGAGCATGAACACAACGGCTTGTATAAAGCTTACTAGAATCCCTAAAAATAGGATCGGCAGGGGCGCCAAATAAAGACCTGCGAGAGCGAAAAGGATACCTAGAATCTTCTCCTTACCAAAGATGTTGCCAAAAAGTCGGACGCTCAAAGACATGACGCGAGCTAGATGTCCAATCCCCTCTATGACGAACATCAACGGGGCCAATACCCAGACAGGTCCAAGGAAATGCTTGATATATTTGGCGCCATGAAACTTGATCCCAATGGCATGGGTCAATATGAATGTGCATAGGGCCATGGACAAGGTGGTATTGATGTTGGCGGTGGGCGAGAAGAAACCGGGCACGAGTCCTATCAGGTTGCATAGGAAAATGTAGAGGAAAATGGTGGCGATGTAAGGAAAGAAAGTTCTTCCCTCAGGCCCAGTGACATCCACCATGAAATTTTCCAATCCCTCAATAATGATTTCCAAAAAGTTCTGTCGCTTTCTGGGGAGAAGCTGGATACCTCTGACGAGTAATGCGCCACCGGCAATCATGATGAGCATGACAAACCATGAATAAATGACGTGCTGCCATTCGTGTGCAAAGTGTCCAAGCCCAAAAGCGCTGAGGATTTCAGTCAAGAAGTAATAGTGGTGCTCCATCTTTAAGTGGCCTCCCCGGTAACTGTTTTGAAAGCTGTCTTGATTCCGAAACTGACGATGCTGATTACTACGGTTGAAAGCCCAACGGCTAGACCCACAGGATCGACCCACCCGCGTTTGATCAAATAGCAGATAACCACTCCCAATGCCAAAAGTCGCAAGTAATACTTCACGATGATGATGAACTTTGAGGCGTTCATGACGCCTTGGGAGGAAAACCCGCGGCGGATTGTATGTTGAAGGACCTTAAAATTGGCTATGATGATGAAGCCTCCCAGAATGATTCCCAGGGTGAAGGACGAACTCAAGAGGAAATAACTTAATAGACTCATAATGAAAAGAGTGAACCAGTTCAGCCTTTTCAGGTCCTTGTATGTCTTCTCCCAGTCCATCCTTTTTTCACTCGAAATATTTTTTACCCTTCTTATACATAATATGCAGATTTTTGAACGCCGCTGCGATACCACAGCCCAAAAAAACAAAGAACATCCAGGGACTTGTTCCCAACCATTTGTCCAGGTAATAGCCTATCCCGACACCAATTGCGATCGCAAAGGCCATGGACAAACCAACAGTACTCAGGTAGTAGAGGCTCTTGATAAGCTTTTTGGTTTCTTCATCCATTGATCATCAAGACCGCTGGTCCTGCCCATCTGCCTAAGACCGCGTTGTCTCTATCACAGTCTTTTCAGCAAAGTCAATAGAATTTTAGAAAGATTTCACAAGCTCAAATCCATGTTTTGGAGATTGGGGACGGATTTTTTGTTCCGCCTGAGAAATATTCATAAAAACCATGCAGTTTCAATATGTTATCATCTTTCAGATAAGAGAGCCGAAACTCCTTGCAGCGCTTTCTATGGTCTTTAGGATGCTATTCTCATCGTGAGCGGTTGAAACGAAACAGGCCTCAAAAGGGGATGGCGCCAGATATATTCCCTGCTCAAGCATCTTTGCGTAATAGCCTTTGAATTTTTCCGCCTCACTCGCCTTGGCGGAATCAAAATCCGCTACAGGGTTTTCTCCAAAGAACAGGGATCCCATGGATCCGATTCGGTTTATGACCACTTTTACCCCTTCTGCTTCTGCGGCATCCTCCAGACCCGAGAAGAGCATCTTCCCTTTGCTTTCCAGTTCTTGGTAAACATCCTTTTCTTGGAGAATTCTTAAGGTGGCTAGGCCAGCGGCCATGGCTAGAGGATTCCCCGATAGGGTCCCCGCTTGATATATATCACCTTCAGGAGCCATTTGTTCCATAATTTCCCTTCTGCCGCCATAGGCGCCCACAGGCAAGCCACCGCCGATTATCTTGCCCAGACAGGTGAGATCGGGGTTTATTCGATAAAGTTCCTGCGCACCCCCGGGAGCGACTCTAAAACCACTGATCACCTCATCAAAGATGAGCAAGGCCCCATTTTTCAGGGTAATCTCCCTTAGCCCCGTCAAGAATTCCTTTTTGGGGATAACAACACCCATATTTCCAGGAATGGGTTCAACGATAACAGCGGCTATTTCATTTCCCAGTTTTTCAAAGGCCTGAACCACACCTTCCAGGTCGTTGAAAGAGAGGGAGATGGTGTGCCCAGCTGTGTCTAAAGGCACACCTGGGCAACCTGGGATAGCAAAGGTTGCCACGCCTGAGCCGGCTGACACCAACAGACTGTCTGCATGTCCATGGTAACAGCCTTCAAATTTTATGATTTTCTCCCTACCTGTGAAACCCCTCGCAAGCCGGATAGCGCTCATAGTGGCCTCAGTCCCAGAATTTACCATTCTGACCATGTCGATGGAGGGCACCATCTTTGTGATCGTTTCGGCCATTTCCACTTCCAGCGCTGTCGGAGCGCCGTAACTTGTTCCTTTCGATACCCTCTCCCCCAAGGCCCTGACCACTTCTGGATGCCCATGCCCCAAAATCATAGGTCCCCATGAGCAGACGTAATCCACATACTGATTTCCATCCATGTCCCATAGAAAACAGCCTTCTGCTCTCCCAATGAAGGGGGGATCAATGCCTACCGCTTTTCCAGCCCTCACGGGGCTATTAACCCCTCCTGGTATGATTTCTCTCGCCCTTTCAAATAGCGCCTTCGACTTTTCACCCATGACTATTCTCCGAATAGCGTCAATCCCTTCAGTGAGCTAAAATGCCTAAAGTGTCTAAAGTGAGCTAAAGTTGAAGAACGAGGAGATACTGTGGATGTGTTCTTGCTCTGTCAAATTT
>JASFIT010000082.1:0-13570 GCA_050122535.1 Desulfobacteraceae bacterium
CGTACTTCTCTGTACGCCTCATTCCTCGGGATTTCGGAAGCCTTGCATATGGACATTTTCCATCAGCCTCTCAGAAGCCGGTTTTTCGACAGTCTCAACGGTAACCCTAAACTTTTTGAGTAAACTATTAAATGTCTTGGAAATCCTACAACGCAATGAGAATAAAGGCGTTATTTAAGGGCATGAGTTCCTGCCTTGTACACGGAAGAATGGAATGATGGAAGAATGGAATGATGATAAAAAAGGAGAATTTCCATTTCTTGATATTCTCCCTCGCATGTCAAGAGGAATTTCTCCAGTGAACCAATATCTCAATTTTCCAAAATGCAATATTCCAACATTCCAGTATTCCAACATTCCAAATGGGGCGAAGCCCCTAACTTGATAAAAGGAGGTAATTTAAAATGGGAAAAGTAAAACTTGTCGATTTAAGCAACCCCTTTGGTCACGGGACGCCCCTGTGGCCCTATTTCGCGGACGTGAAGATTGAAAGGTTCCATTATCATGCAAAGTCAGGGGTACTCACCCAGTGGATCACAGCGCCCATGCACTGCTCAACCCATGCGGATTCACCTATCCATGTCCTTCCAGCCAATAAATTAAAGGGGCCCATGTATACCGCCGACATTCCCTTGGAAAACTACTATGGAACCGGTGTCGTTGTGTCCATTCCAAAGGAGCAATGGGGGGTCGTTTCCCCGGAAGATCTAGAAAATGCGAGCCCCAAGATTGAAAAGGGCGACATTGTGATCGTCAACACGGGTTGGCACCACCATTTCGGAGACAACACAGAGTACTTCTGCTATTCTCCCGGGCTCTATAAAGAGGCGGGCGAGTGGTTTGTGGAGAAGGGTGTCAAGGCGGTCGGGGTGGATCAGCAGGCGTTAGACCATCCTTTGGCCACCGCCATTGGCCCCCATGGCCCTGGACCGCTGCGTCCCGACGTTTGTGAGGAGTACAAGCAGGCGACCGGACGGGAAGTCATTGAAGATTTTCCGGAGTGGGAACCCTGCCACAAACTTCTCCTTGGTAATGGTATTATGGGTTGGGAGAACGTTGGTGGTGATTTAGATGAGGTCACCGGCATGCGGGTTACCATTGCGGGATGGCCCATTAAATGGGTCGGCGGTGACGGGTCCATGGTGAGACTGGTCGCTATTGTGGATGAAGGAGATCAGTAAAGACCTTTTGCCCGCAAGAAAAAGGCAAGGCAGTGCGATGCAAAGAGCCAAAAAGGGAATCGAGGAAATCAAGGACCTCTTCAATCTTCAAGGAAAGGTGGCTGTGGTCACTGGAGGGGCAGGGGCCTTGGGAGAGGCCGTGGCGATCGGGTTGGCCGCCTATGGCGTGGATCTTGTCCTTTGCGATCTAGAGTCAGCGGCCCTCGAAGCATTGGCTGACAAGATCAGGGAAATGGGGCAGCAGGCCTTGCCCGTCTCCTGCGATGTTACCGAACCTGACCCTGTTGATCAGATGGTGAGCCGTACCCTTGATGAATATGGAAAGATCCATATCCTGTTTAACGCCGCAGGCATTGCGCAGCGTGAGCCGGCCGTCGATATGCCCATTGACGATTGGCAAAAGGTGATGGACATCAACGTCAAGGGTACCCTGCTCTGCTCCAGAGCCGTCGCCAGAGAAATGATCCGGCAGGGAGAGGGGGGAAACATCATAACTGTGGGTTCAGTACGCGGGTTTCATGCCCATGAGGGCGGATATTCGGCCTACGGGACGAGCAAGGCAGCCATACATTATTTGACAAGGCAACTGGCCTTCGAGTGGGCCAAGTATAAGATCCGGGTCAACTGTATTGCTCCGTGCGTCTTCTGGTCGCCGCTGACCGAGCCCATACTGAGTGATGAAGCGTCATATAAGGAATATGTGGCCAGAATTCCACTTGGCAGGGCGGCAGAGCCAGAGGATTTTGTGGGCGTCACGATTTTTCTGGCCTCTGACGCCAGCGAGATGGTTACGGGGCATGTCCTTTCCGTGGACGGGGGAACCGTAGGCGGATGATGGGTTCTTTTATTGATCTACGAACATGAGTCCTGATCCACAGGCTCTCCCAAGGCCAGTGCTCTAGGAAAAACCCCAGTATAAAGAAAGGGAGGAAGTATGAAAAAAGTTGAATTGAAGGAGGTAAAAGCGTACGAAGCCCCCGGGCATTTTGGGATGACAGCCATGAGGCTTCAGGGTAAGGAAGAAACGGGCATCCAAAAGTTTTGGATGGGGCTATCTCATTTTTTACCGGGTGGCGGCGCAGAGTGGGCCTATGAGGATTCACCGTTAGAGAAGGTCTATTTCGTGCTCGAGGGAGAGATTACCGTGAAGAGCAAGACAGAGGAATTCGTACTCAGGAAGTGGGACTCCATCTACTTAGCCCCCAATGAGGGAAGAGAACTCATTAACAACACCAACAAGCCGGCAAGTATGTTAGTGGTTATAAACAACCCCGACTGAGTCGAGAGTTATCAGTTAATGGTTATTAGTTATTGGTTATGGGGGGTTGATGCGCGAAATCCTGCCTCATCAAGATCTAACGTCAGAACGTCATTTATTTCAAATAACGAATAACTTATAACAAATAACTTCCAATTGAGCGGGTGCGCTCAATTGGAGCATCAAAGTGAAAGGAAGGACAGCCATGGGAAAAGTAATTATTACGGCAGCCCTCACAGGCAATATTCATACGCCGACCATGTCCCCCTATTTGCCGCTGACGCCTCAGCAACTGATTGATGAAGCTGTGAGGTGTGAGGAAGCAGGGGTTACGATCGTCCATGTCCATGCCAGGGATCCAAAAGATGGCAAGCCGAGCACGGATGTTGAAATTTATCGGGAGATCCTGAGTGGGATCAAGGCGAAAACAAATCTTGTGGTTACCGTAACCACCGGTGGAACGGCCACCATGACGCCTGAGCAAAGAATTGCCGTGGTGAGGGAACTGAAACCTGAGGTGGCAACCTTTAATGCTGGGTCCATGAATTTTGCCCTGTATCCAGTTTTAAATAAATACAAGGACTTTAAGTATGAATGGGAAAAAGAGTTCCTTGCAGCAACAGAAGGTTTTATCTTCCCGAATACCTTCACCTCTCTGAAGGTCTTCTGTCAGACCATGAACGAAGTGGGGTCCCTGCCGGAGCTGGAGGTGTATGATGTAGGCCATCTCACCAACCTGGCCCAGCTCATGAGAGAAGGATATCTGAAAAAACCCGTCTATCTGCAGTTTGTGCTGGGAATTCTGGGTGGTATAGCGGCTAGTCTCGAGAATCTCCTGTTCCTTACAAACACGGCCAAACAACTTTTTGGTGAATTTCAATGGTCGGTTTGTGCAGCAGGTCGGCATCAGTTCCCCATGGGGGTAGCCAATATGATTCAGGGCGGCTACATGCGAGTAGGCCTGGAGGACAACCTTTATATAGGTAAAGGCGAACTGGCAAAGAGTAATGCTGAACAGGTGGAGAAAGCGATCCGCTTTGCCCATGAACTGGGACTTGAGGTGGCTACCCCGGATGACGCCAGAGAGATGCTCGGCCTGAAAGGTCTGGACAAGGTCAATTTCTAGTTCTTCTCTGCTTGGCAAGGGGAAATCAGTCTCACGTTCTAACAAAGAAAAGGAGGAGAGAAATATGCGAGTCAAAATGGGAATCAAAGAACTCAAGAATCTCTTCGATCTGACGGGAAAGGTGGCCGTAGTCACGGGTGGGTCTGGGGGGGCCGGAAAAGCAACCTCAATTGGCTTGGCCCTGTACGGGGCGGATGTGGTGGTTACGGCCAGAACGCTTTCCACTCTGGAAGAGACAGCGGCTGAGGTAGAGAAGCAGGGGAGGAAGGCCCTTCCCATTTCCTGCGATGTGGCAGACCAGGAAAGTGTGGATCAAATGGTAAAGCGCACCATGGAGGAGTTCGGTAAGATCGACATCCTAGTGACCACCGCAGGAATTGCTCTTCGTCACCCCGCTGAAGAGATGCCCATTGAAGAGTGGCAAAAGGTAATGGATGTTAATGTCAGAGGGACCTTCCTCTGCTGCCAGGCCGTGGCAAAAGAGATGATTCAACGGGAAGAAGGGGGAAAGATCGTTACGGTGGGATCTATCCGAGGTCTTCAGGGTCATCCCGCCGGCTACTCAGGGTATGCCACCAGCAAAGGGGCCGTTCACCTCTTGACCAAACAGCTAGCCACGGAATGGGCCAAGTTCAAGATCCATGTCAACTGCATCGCCCCTTGCATTTTCTGGACACCCTTGACCGAGCCTATCCTGAAAGACGAAGAAATGTATAAGATCTTCATGCAGAGAATTCCCTTGGGCCGGCCGGCAGAACCAGAGGATCTTGTGGGGGCCGTCGTCTATCTGGCCTCCGAGGCCAGCGCTATGGTGACTGGACACATCCTTTACATAGATGGAGGTACCTCGGCCTGGTAAAGGAGGTGAACCATGGCTAATGACATAAGGGACATCAAAAACATTGCGGTTATTGGCGCCGGCTTGATGGGCCACGGGATTGCTCAGATCTTTGCCCTCCAGGGTTACTCTGTGAGCCTCATGGATCTTAAACAAGAGCTTCTCACAAAGGCTCTGGAAAATGTCCGTTCCAACCTGACCCTAATGGCTCAAAAAGGAATTGGGCAAGCGGATGATATAGAACCTGCCCTGGGGAGGATCAAGACAACCGTAGAGTTGGATAAGGCGGCTGCCGGGGCCCAGTTTGTCGTGGAGGCGGTCAACGAGGATTTAGCATTAAAACAAAAGATATTTAAAGAACTGGACGCCCTATGCCCAGAGGGAACCCTCCTCGCGACCAACACGTCGGTCATTAGCATTACGGAGATCGCTGAGAAAGCGAAGATCAGACTGAGGATTCTAGGGACCCATTTCTGGAATCCACCCTACCTTATCCCGCTCGTTGAAGTCATCAGGGGGGAAGACACCTCCGACGGCGCAATGGACGCAACATTTGAACTCCTGAAACACGTGGGAAAACATCCTGTTCGGGTCAATAAAGATGTCCCCGGGTTTGTGGGTAATCGACTGCAGCACGCCCTATGGAGAGAGGCGATCTCGATTGTTGAAAAGGGAATAGCCGATCCGGCAACGGTCGACGAATGTATCAGATTCGGTTTCGGATTGAGACTCCCCGTATTGGGGCCCTTGGAAACGGCCGACATGGTAGGGACCGATCTGACTCTGGCTATTCATGATTATATCTTGAAACACCTTGAGCGTTCCCCCGAGCCATCACCACTCCTGAGAAACAAGGTTGAGAGTGGAGATCTCGGGTTCAAGACTGGCAGAGGATTTCAAGAATGGTCGCCAGAGGAGGCGCAGAAATCGCGTAAGCGGCTGCAGGAATATCTGCTTAAGGTCACAAAAGGATAGTCTCCAATATGGATGATCCTGCTAACGGAACACAACGACAGGCAGAACGCAGGTCGACCTCCAAAGTCAAAGGGCCTGTGGCCGTTATTGGGGCTGGAGTTACAGGAGCAAGTTGGGCCGCGTTGTTTACTTCCCGTGGCTTGAACGTGAGACTGTATGATAAAGACCCAGAAGCCCTCAGCAAAGGGCTCGAACGCACTCAACGATATGTTCATTTCCTTATCGATCATGGCATGGCAGATAAGGAAGGGGGCAAGGCTGGACTGGCTGCGCTCAAATCGTGCGCCGAACTTTCAGAGGCGGTAGAGGATGTGGCATTTGTTCAGGAAGCCGTCTACGAAAGTTATGAGACGAAAAGCGCGGTCTTTGACGCCATCGATCTTCATGCGCCCCGCAATGCCCTAATTGCCACCAGTTCGTCTGGCCTCTCCATCAGTCGTATCCAGAGAGCAGCCCGCTATCCAGATCGATGCCTGGCCGGTCATCCCTATAACCCGCCACATCTGATCCCACTGGTGGAGATAGCGCCCGGGGAAAAAACGACCCTGGAGACGGTACAGGCTGCCCGACGGTTCTACGAAAGCGTGGGCAAAGCGCCCGTGATTCTCAGTCGAGAGATCCCCGGCTATCTGGCCAACCGCATGTCGGCCGCTCTCTGGCGGGAGGCCATCAACCTTGTCCTTGATGGGGTAGCCAGTGTTGCGGATGTGGATAGAGCCATAAGCCTAGGTCCTGGACTCCGATGGGCCGTCATGGGACCTCACCTCATATATCACCTCGGAGGTGGCGAAGGGGGTATCCGTTACCATGTGGAACATCTAGGATCTGCAAAGGAGGAGATATGGAAGGACCTGGATGAATGGAAGGACCTCCCATCGGAGACTGCAAAGGCTCTAGAGCAAGGACTTCCAGCGCTTGAGGAGATTGAACCCCTTGCTCGAAAAAGAGACGAGGCACTGGTTCGGATCATTAAGGAGGCACCCCTCAGTTTCCGTAACGAGAGTCAAGGAAAGAGGGATGATGATAGCTCTTGAGCCAGGGTGATAGAGCGAACATCCTTTTGCACACAACACCCCCGCCCTGCCATTCCCCTCGGCCTACTTCGCCAAAGTGGCTGCGAAGGCTGAAAGGGGGAGGGCAGGGCGGGGGTGTTATCCTGTTGATCTCATAGGAGAAGCGTAAATAATATATTGCTGCACGTAGTGAATCTAAACACAGGGATAGAACATGGTATTTAGAAAAACACTGTTTTCAATCATTCTCCTCGGCCTTGAATGGATCATGAAGTTCACCGCATGGAGGCATCCCGCATACAAGGAGCGCCTGAAAGAAAAAAACTTCGTTGCACAGATAAGAACGCAGGACAATTCACAGGGCAGATACTTTATCTTTAAAGACGGCAACGTCGCCTCAAAAAGGGGAATTCATTCCAGTCCCGATCTTTGCCTGACTTTCAGAAGTGCCAATCTGGGTGTGAAACTGCTGATGCCTATTTGTTTGACCTGGCTGAGTGAGCGCTTGGCTCGAATATTCCTACCGCCACCGGGCCCCCAACTGGCCATGATCAATGCCATGAAAAATTTTCAATTGATCATGGAGGGTCCCGACGAGCTGTTCATGTGTTTTTCTGAAACACTCTATCAAATCCTGACGGCTGGCGTGAAATACGGAAGTGACCTTGGGAACGGGGTAAAAAGATATACGAGTAATACGAACGGAGGGCCCGTCTTTGTTTATGTGAAAGAGGGCAGGATCATACGCATTACACCTATTGAATTTGATAACAGCGATGCAAAGCCCTGGACAATCAAGGCCAGAGGTAAGACATTCACCCCTCCGAGAAAGACGACCATCTCACCCTATGTTCTGGCGTGGAAATCCCTCATCTACGCACCGAACAGACTCTTTTACCCCATGAAGCGGGTCGATTTTGATCCACATGGAGAACGGAACTGCCAGAACAGAGGGATATCAGGCTATGAACGGATTAGCTGGGATGAGGCCACCGATATCGTGGCCAATGAGATCAAGCGGGTCAAAAGGGATTACGGGCCAGGCGCCATCCTGAACGGCAGTGGGTCCCACCACACGTGGGGACACTTGGGTTACTGGCTAAGCGCACGGATCCGTTTCTTTAATTACATCGGCTTTACACCCGTTGTGCACAACCCCGACAGTTGGGAGGGGTGGTATTGGGGGGCCATGCACCATTGGGGTCAGAGCGTGCGTCTCGGGGCTCCCGAAACCTATGGCACGGTAGAGGATTGCCTCAAAGAATGTGAGATGGTGGTCTTCTGGTCGAGTGATCCGGAATCCACCAGCGGGGTCTACGGCGCCTTTGAGGGGACCGTTCGCCGTCAATGGTTAAAGGAGTTGGGTATCAAGATGGTACACATCGATCCCTTCTACAATCATACGGCTGCCCTTCTCGGCGGAAAATGGTTAGCCCCGAGGCCGGCGACGGGAAATGCCCTGGCCCTTGCCATCGCCTATATCTGGATTACCGAAGACCTCTACGACAAGGATTATGTGGCCAATCGAACGGTTGGGTTTGACAAATGGAAAGATTATATACTCGGTAAGGAAGATGGAACACCCAAAACGCCTGAATGGCAGGAGGGGGAGTCGGGAATCCCTGCAAAAGATGTGAGGGCCCTGGCCAGAGAATGGGGCACCAAAAAGACCTACCTGGCAGCCGGGGGCCTTCAGGGTTTTGGCAGCGCCTGCCGTTGTGCAACCGGGAATGAGTGGGCCCGTTCCATGGTCTGTCTCATGGCCATGCAGGGTCTGGGAAAACCGGGCGTCAACATGGGCTGTATGCAGCAAGGAACACCCGTAGACACAAGTTTTTTCTTTCCCGGTTATGCGGAAGGGGGCCTCGCTGGTGACGTGGAAGGTACAGCCATAGCCACGCATCTTTACCAGCGCATGCCTCAGGTCCTTACCATGAATCCGGTGGCGCAGATGGTGCCCAGGCTGAAGATCCCTGAGGCGATTCTTCAGGGCAAGACATCCGGTTACCCCACCGATGGCAAGACCATTGAAAGACAATTCCTCAAGTTCCAGTATCCGGCCCCAGGCGCTGCACCGATCAAGATGTATTACAAATATGGCGGCTCCCACTTCGGGACCATGAGTGACACGAATCGTTATGCCAAGATGTATCGGTCTGACAACCTGGAATTTGTGGTGAACCAGTCCATCTGGTTTGAAGGCGAGGCCAAGTTTGGAGATATCCTTTTGCCGGCTTGCACCTCTTTTGAGCGGTGGGATATTAGCGAGTTTGCCAATTGCGGGGGTTATATTGCCCATTGCTTCACCGAGTGCAACCACCGCGTGGCCGTTATGCAGCATAAGTGTATTGAACCCCTGGGCGAGTCAAAATCAGACTTCCAGATTTTCCTTGAAATCACAAAGAAGCTGGGTCTTGCCGCGCCCTTTTCAGAGGGCATGACCGAATTCGACTGGTGCAAGCGTCTTTTTGATGCCACGGATCTCCCAGAGGTCATTTCATGGAAGAAATTCCTCAAGAAGGGCTATTACGTGGTCCCAGCACCCAAGGAGGAGTTAAGGGCGCCCGTCTCCTTCAGATGGTTTGCAGAAGGGCGGCCTAAAGACACGCCGGAGCTGGCCCCGGTGCCTGCCGACTATACCGAGAAGTTTGGAATGGGGCTTCAGACGCAGTCAGGGAAACTGGAGTTTGTCTGTTCGAGCCTCAAGAGGTTCGATCCAGACGATCCAGAGAGACCTGTCATGACGAAGTACATTCCGTCCTGGGAAGGCCATCATACCAAGGAACTCTATGAAAAATACCCTTTGCAACTGATATCCCCGCACCCCCGGTTCAGCTTCCACACCATGCACGATGCAAAGGACGGTTTCATGAACGATGTGAAAGACCATAGGGTTCTGATCGATGGTTATTATTACTGGATCGTAAGGATCAACGCAAAGGATGCAGCGGACCGGAGAATTAAACAGAATGATCTGGTCAAGATCTTCAACGACCGGGGAGCGGTCATCTGTGCCGCTCAGGTCACTGAACGGGTACCTCCTGGTACAGTTCACTCCTACGAATCTTCTGGAAACTATGATGCTGTGGGCGAGCCAGGGTATTCAGCGGATCGCGGAGGATGCATTAATCAATTGACGCCAAGCCGAACCATGATCAAAAAGTCCCACGCTATGGCCGCCAATTCATGTCTTGTGCAGATAGATTTGTGGGATGGTGAGGAAAACATATAATGACAAAATGGAATCTGATCATTGATGTGGAAAAGTGTGAAGACTGCAACAACTGCTTTCTGGCCTGTAAGGATGAACACGTGGATAACGACTGGCCCGGTTACGCCATATCTCAGCCCCGCCATGGTCACAGGTGGCTGAATATCATGAGGAAGGAGAGGGGGCATTATCCTATCATTGATGTGGCCTACTTGCCTGTTCCGTGCATGCATTGCGATGTGGCCCCCTGTATCAAGGCAGCGAGGGCTGGAGCTGTGTACAAGAGAGATGATGGCATTGTCCTCATTGATCCTGAAAAGGCCAGGGGGCAAGAGGACATTGTCAAAGCGTGTCCTTATGATGCGATCTGGTGGAATGAGGAGAAAAACGTGCCCCAGAAATGCACCTTTTGCGCACATCTCTTGGATGATGGATGGAAAGAGCCTCGATGTGTGCAGGCATGCCCGACTGGAGCCATACGCGTGGTCCGCGCTAAAGCTCGCCACATGAAAGCGACTGTCGCCTCTGAAAATCTGCAAATTTTGTATCCGCAATTCAACACAAAGCCGCGTGTGTATTACAGAAATCTCTATCGATTTACCCGGTGTTTTATTGGAGGCAGTGTTGCCTATGAGAAAGAGGGCATCACCGATTGTGCTGAAGGGGCCAGGGTGGCTTTGAGGAGGGGCTCGGAGAAAATAAGTGAGGTCCTCACCGATAATTTTGGTGATTTTAAGTTTGATAATCTTGAAGAAAACAGCGGCAAGTACAGTCTTGAGATTTTCTTCAAGGATCATGAAAAGAAGATTCTGGAGGTTGACCTAAAGACCAGTCTTAGTTTAGAGACAATTTTGCTGTAGCTTTTTGAAAAAAGATATCCGTAGGGCGCCTGATTTTAGTTTTCGATGTAATCCAGCTTTTGTGCTAAGTAGTAGCTGGAGATGGCGAGATATTGATGACTTTTCATATTGCTATTGCTGGAACTGGCAGTATCGCCGATGACCAGCTTGCTCCGGCTCTCGGCCAGGTGGAGGATGCTCAGCTCTGGAGCGTTTTGAGTCGCGAGGTTGAACGAGGTCGCAAATTCTCAGACAGGCATGGAGCTCGGGCTCCGAGGCCAGTCCACACCACACTCAACTCCCTACTCTCTGACCCAGAACTTGACGCGATAATCATTGCAACTCCTGATAAGCTGCATGTTGAGCAAACGCTAGCCGCTGCTTCCGCGGGCAAGCATGTGCTTGTGGAAAAGCCCATGGCGACGGATGTGGAAGAAGCAAAGGCCATGGTACAGGCATGTCATGATGCTAAAGTGCAGTTGGGTGTGGGGTATCACCTCCATTGGCACAACGGCCATCGGAAGGTTTTGGAGGCGATTTGCGCCGGTGAGTTTGGCCAACTGCGTCATATGCGAGTGCTATGGACATCGGGATCAGCCGATGCAAAAAACTGGCGTGCTTCATCTGAAGTGGGCAGATGGTGGAGTCTCGCTGCTTTTGGGACCCATTGCCTTGATATGATACGGTGGATTATGGTGCCGCATTGCGGTGAGGTGGTATCTCTGAAAAGTATGATTAGCCGAGATTTTTGGAAAGGACCCCACGACGAGACTGCTTTGGTATCCGTCCGTCTCAGGTCAGGCGCCACAGCCGAGTTCTGCTCCTCCATCCTGTTCGATTCCATCTCCAGAGTCGAAGTATACGGCAGTAAAGGATACGCTGTTGCTGAGGGAACGCTTGGAAGGCATGGCGGAGGAAGCGTGCGAACCCATTTGGGAGAGCTAAAGTTCAGTATCACTAACCCCTTCGTTGGAGAAATCACAGATTTCGTCGCTGCCATAAGGGAACAGAGGAAACCTGAAGTGGATGGCAATGAAGGGCTCCGCAATGTTGAGCTTTTGGTTAGGGCAGCTTCTCCCCCCTAAGTCCCCGCTTCATGAAATCTGTCTATATGTAGCCAGCTGAATTCAGGGCGTCTCGGAGCGTAAGGATTTTTTTCCCTAGGATAACCCTCCTCTCCCGGTTCCCCAATTTTCAATATGGCCGTCAATTCATAACCTTGTGGAAGGCCAAGGGCTCGTTCAGCCTCTTTCTTCCCTTCACCCCAGTAAAGGACAATCCCGCTTCCTAATCCTTCAGCAACGGCCGCCAGGGATATGTTTTCAATACACAGCCACACGCTTCTTTCCCACTCTACGATGTTACAGACGGCAACAATGCTAGCGTTCCGGAAAGATTTGTTCTGGCTGTTTGCAATGCGTTCAACAGCGTCTGCTCCTTTTGCAGTTTTGGGCGGGTCCTTCAGGGTCTGTTGTCTTTTAATCTCAGAAAGCTGATCGATGATTTCTTGGTTTTTAACGATAATAAATTCCCAAGGTTGACGATTAACGGCGGAGGGCGCTTTGGTCCCAGTCAAGATGATCTTCCGCAATTGTTCTTCTGAGGCCGGACCCTTAAAAATGCGAATGGTTCTCCGTTTTTCGATAGCTTCATACAAGTCCATTTTTCTCCTCCTTTATTTGGAATAGCTCTGCATCTGGCAGAGATCCCGCTTGCGGTTTATATAAGGTAATGTATTATGGTGTAATACTATAATAGGGACGTTCGTGCAACGCGTTCACGACGAGCTGGCAAAGATTATAGTCACGGATCTCCAAACAGAGTAATCCGGGCAAAGCAATTTCGGCACGAACATCCCCTTTTTAGGGAACAGAGGCAAACACTTGTACCTTAGCCGAAGGATGGGAGGTCGTCTTCAGCTGCGCTCATAAGCATCAAGACCGGGGGGTGGCTATACCGAGGGATAACCTACTGACTGGTTCTGTATTTGTAGCGGACGCCTGGAGGAAGAGCAGAGAACGCCACGAGGCAGAGTTTAGGGACTGTTGAATGAAGCGAACTTTTGATACAAGCAGGCTGCCCATATTCTTGTTTGGTAGTGTCGTTTGCTTGGTTCTTATTCTGAATGTGGCTTCACCGGTCCTGACGGAGGAAAAACCCCCACCCGTTCAGAAGGCCGGAGAGTCCCCTGCCGAGGATATCCCTGGATCCAGAAAAGAACGAGAACTTCGAGCCAGGGGTTGGCAGTATGGGAGTTATCTGGATGTGGGGTACACGATAAATTTCAATGATCCTGAAAACGGTCTTTGGCGAAGCAAAGCGACCACTTACAAGGTGGACGACCCACAGGTGAATATGGCGATGGCCTACCTGGCCAAGGATCCAATACCGAAGTCTCGCTGGGGAATGCAGTTCGCGCTCCAGACCGGGGTGGATACCAAAAAATTGGTCCCCGAGCCTCCACCCCCGTCCAAAGAACCCATTTCAAATGCCGACACCTATCGCCACTTTGCCCGGGCCAACGGCTCATACCTGTTCCCAGTGGGAAATGGATTCAGGTTGTCCGGCGGCCTGATCAACAGCTACATCGCTTACGAGTCGTACTATGCCATGGCAAACCCGAACTATACGCGCGGATACATTACGGACAACGTGCCTTACTTTCTCTTTGGGGTCGAAGGCCTTTACCCATTGATGGACACGCTGAACCTCTCACTCTACGCTGTTACAGGGTGGGATTATCTCGCAAACCCTAACGATAATCCCAGCTTTGGTCTTCAAATGAGCTGGAAAGCTTCGTCCCGCATCACCTTTACGCAAAATCTGTACTATGGGCCTGAGCAAGAAAACACGGATTTGCAGTTCTGGCGGTTTTTCTCAGATTCTATCCTGGAGTGGAAGAAAGACCCATTCCAAGTGGCCGTTTCATTTGATGCGGGGACGGAAAAACAGGCGCAGCCGATTGGCAATCCACGGGAGTATTGGATGGCAGGGGCCCTGTGGGGAGCATGGAACATAAGCGGACCCTGGACCCTGGCTTTTAGACCGGAGTTTTATTACGACCCAGATGGTCTCATCACCGGCGCGCAACAAACTCTCCAGGCCTACACGGTTACGCTTAAATACAAA
>JASFIT010000083.1:0-13359 GCA_050122535.1 Desulfobacteraceae bacterium
CGGTATGAAAGAAGAACCAAAGACCCTCAACATCTGGCTTGCGAGGGATAGATGGTCCCTCAGGGTACTCTCCCACATCTATCAACCCCTCTACTACCGGGATCCTAAGACCCTAGACCGGGTCCCCTGGTTGGCTGAGGAGCTACCCACATACGATCCGGCCACCCTTTCGTATACGGTCAAACTTAGGCCGGCCAAGTGGTCAGATGGGTCCGAACTCACTTCCGCGGATGTGGCCTTCACCGGGGCCTTAATCAAGGAGTTTAAAGTCCCCAGAAGATACGCCTATTGGAAGTTCGTCAAGAAGATCGAGACCCCAGACAATAGGACGGTTAAATTCTATCTGAAACAGCCAATGGCCGTGTTCCTGGACAGGACACTAACCACACCCATTGTACAAAAGAAGCAATGGGCCAAGGTGGTAGAACAGGCCCGGGGTAAAGAAAAGCCTCTCGCCTCATTGCTCAAGCATAAGGTGGAAAAGCCGGTGGGTAGCGGACCTTTTGCCATTAAGGAGAGGAGAGAGGGGGCCTATCTGTTTCTCGAGAAAAACAAGTATTTTTTTGGGGCCGGGAAGAAGATAGCTGGACGCATGCTCGGCCCCTATATTCATGGGATGATTTTTAAGTTTTACGGCACCTCCGATGCGGCTGTCCTCGGACTCAAAAAAGGCAGTATTGACATGTATTGGTGGGGCATCGAGCCTGGGTACCTTGAAGACCTCAAGAAAGAGAAGGATATCCAGTTGTTCTTGAATGAACGGAGCGCGCTCTACTATATGGGATTCAATGTGAGGAAACCGCCTTTCAATGACCCGAACTTGCGGCAGGCCATTGCCACCCTGGTGGACAAGGACTTTATTATTACAAGGATTCTTCAAGGACACGGGACCAAGATGATCTCCATCATCCCACCGGGGAACCGGTTCTATCATTGCCCGGACCTGCCCACCTATGGTGATGGACTCACCAGGGAAGAACGCATCAGGAAGGCCTACGACATCCTTCATAAAGCGGGATATTCTTGGAAGGTGCCACCCGTGGACCGTTCAGGGAAAGTCGTTAAGGGAGAAGAGATCAGACTTCCCGGTGGGCAACCCATGGAAAAATTTATGATCCTCACGCCGCCGGCCGACTATGATCCAGCCCGTGCCATGTCCGGCATGATTATTCAAGAATGGCTCAAGAAGGCGGGCATTCCTGCCAGCTCCAAACCCATGGCTTTCAAATCCCTCGTGGAGCAGGTATCGGTCCGCCATGACTTCGATGCGTTCATACTGGGCTACGGAAGGCTATCCCTGGACCCGGATTACCTGAGGAAGTTTTTCCATTCGAGCCAGGACAAGAAGCGGGGGGGGAACAAGGGTGGATACAAGAATGCCGAGTTTGATCGCATTGCAGATGCTTCAGCCAGGATGATGGATCCAGAAAGACGACGGGAATTGATATGGGATATGCAGAAGATCGTCATGCAGGATGTGCCATATCTGCCCCTTTACAACCCGAATCTGATTGAAGCGGTCCGTAAAGACAAATTCACGGGCTGGGTACAGATGCTGGAAGGAATCGGCAATTTCTGGTCCTTTTGCCTGGTGAGGGCAAAGTGAGAAATGAGGGCCCATGTTTAAGAAGATCTTAGATCTGATGGGGCAATATGGCGAAAGGAGGTGAGTTGTAAGATCTTTTTTAAAGCGGTCTGTCCAGACCGATAGGAAGATTCATTGGGGATGGATTTATGGAGATACATATGCAGGAGGCTGGCTCAGATCGTCATCATCTTCTTTGTGATTCTGACGGTTCTGTTCGTGGTGTTCCGTCTGGCTCCGGGGGATCCCATAACGAGAATGGTAGATCCAGATATGACCCCCGAGGATGCGGCCCGTTTAATCTCTGTGTTGGGCCTTGATCAGCCCCTGCACGTACAATATCTGTATTACGTGAAAAACTTCTTCGCCGGCCGTTTCGGCGAATCATTTCATTACGGGCAGCCGGTGATAAACATCATCAAACACCGGTTGCCCAATACCATTCTCCTCTTTACCACATCCATTATCCTTTCCGCACTGGTGGGCGTTTTCCTGGGCAAAATTGCCTCTTGGCACAAAGGGAAAAAGATAGATACGGGCATGACTATTGGGGCACTGGTGACGCACACCCTCTTCCTACCATGGCTCGCGCTGCTCCTCATCTGGATATTCGCTTACAAGCTGGGCTGGTTTCCCATAACAGGTATGGTCTCGGAAGACATTTGGCTGGATCCTACGTCCGGAATCTGGCAAAAGGCCTTGGACGTGGGCTATCATCTGGTCCTCCCGTTAGGCACCCTTTTTCTCTTCCATTTCGGCAGCTATTTGCTCATCATGCGCAGTAGCATGTTGGAGACCCTGAAAGAGGACTACATTATCACTGCGCGCGCAAAGGGTCTAACAGAAAAGGTGATTCGCAACCGGCACGCGGCACCCAATGCTGCGCTTCCCGTGGTGACCACGATCGGCCTGAGCCTGGCCTTCTCCATCAACGGCGGGGCTCTCACGGAGACCGTTTTCACCTGGCCCGGGATAGGCCGAGAGCTCGTATTCTCCGTGAGTCAAAATGACTATCCCCTGGCACAGGCAACCTTTTTACTTATCACCCTCGTGGTCCTCATATCCAATTTGGTGGTAGATGTGCTTTATGCCTATCTGGATCCCAGGATCAGGTATTAAACGAGACGCGTTGACAGACATGGCTAAGGAAAAACCCCAAAAAAGAAGGATTCACTGGATCGCCCAGTTCCAGGAGGGATGGAGCATCTACAAGCAGAATATCCTGGGAAAGATCGGTCTTGTTTTGCTTGTTATTTTTGCTTTGATGGCCCTGTTTAGCTTTGTACCCCCTTTAATAGACCCCATGTATCACCCCATGACAGGGGTGGATCCGGTGATTTCCTCCTCCACGGGCCCGAGCTTGAAGCATTGGTTAGGGACCGATTTCATGGGTCGCGACATACTGAGTCAACTCTTGGCCGGAGCCAGGATAGCCTTCATGGTCGGCGTCTCTGCTGCCTTTATGAGTATCTTTCTCGGTACGGCCATAGGCATGATTTCGGGCTATATGGGTAAATTTGTGGATACGTTTCTCATGCGACTGGCGGAAGTGATTATGGTCATGCCCACGCTGCTGGTGACCCTCATTCTGGCCGCCCTGTTCGGTCAGCTCAGTATCTGGGCCATCGTGTTGGTCATAGCCCTGTTCCGATGGCCCGGGGTATCAAGGGTGATAAGGGCCCAAACCCTTTCCCTGAAGCAAAGGCCCTTTATCGAGGCCGCTAAGGTGGCGGGTGCCTCGCATTTTAGGATCATTTTCAGGCACATCATGCCCAACGTGCTGCCCCTTTCCTTTCTCTACATGACCTTCCGGGTCACCTCCGCCATCACCATTGAGGCAGCCCTGGCTTTCCTGGGTTTCGGAGATCCCAGCACGGTCAGCTGGGGCATGATGCTCCAATGGGTGTGGAAGACCGGGCACATGTTCAAGGCCCCTTACTGGTTGTTGCCTCCAGGCATCTGCATCTCTCTAATCACCCTCTCTTTTTACATGTTGGGAAGAGCCATGGATGAAGTTCTTGATCCCAGACTGAGGAGGGAAGGATAGGACGGTGAGCATGATGTTACTTGAGGTGGAAAACCTAAGCGTGGGATACAACACGAAAAAGGGTTTTTTGAAGGCCGTGGAAGGGGTATCTTTTTCATTGGATGAGGGTCGATCTTTGGGTTTCGTGGGCGAGTCCGGATGTGGTAAGACGACTCTCGGGATGGCGCTGATGGGGCTGTTGCCTCCCAACGGGAGCATCACAGGTGGGAAGATCATTTTAGAGGGAGAGGATCTGATCGAGAAGAGCGAAGATGAGATGCGAAAGATCCGGTGGAAGAAGATCTCCATGATTTTTCAGGCCGCCATGAATGCCTTGAACCCTGTCAAGAGGGTCCACGAGCAGATAGCAGAGGCCATATTGACCCATAATCCAAATCTTGAAAAAAAGGAGGCCCTTCGACGTGTGGAAAAGCTTTTTCAGCTCGTTGGACTTCCAGAAAGCCGCATGAGGGATTATCCTCATCAATACAGTGGCGGGATGAAGCAGAGGGCGATCATTGCCATGGCGCTCTCCTGCAACCCCAGATTAATCATCGCGGATGAGCCGACCACAGCCCTCGATGTCATTGTGCAGCACCAGATCCTGGAGGAGACCAAAAACCTTCAAAAGGAACTGGAGCTGAGCATCATTTTTATTTCCCACGATATCTCAATAGTGGCCGATGTCTGTGATACGATCGGCATCATGTATGCTGGGCAGTTGGTGGAGTACGGTGCCAGAGAAGAGGTCTTTGATAATCCCATGCATTATTATACGAGGGCCCTCATTTCCTCCTATCCCACACTGACAGGTGAAAAGAGAGAACTCTTGCCCATCCCCGGCGAGTCGCCTAACCTTATTGAGCCTCCACTTGGGTGCCGGTTCTGCGACCGTTGCCATGCTTCAGGGGATTCATGCAAGTTTGGGCCCCCGGAGTGGGTGGATATTACACCCACGCACAAAGCGCTTTGTGGCCTCTGTTTGGGGTAGTCAAAGAGTGATGGCCCGCCCTGGCGAAACATGCTAGGTAGATTTTACTTAGAAGGGCAGCCCACCGTGGCTGTCTATAGGGGTCGGCACTGTGGCCGACCCTGCCTGATGAATGCAAGATTATGGGTAACGAGAAGAAAACCGTCCTCGAACTGAGGGATATTTCGAAGATCTACAAGACCAGGGGTTCCTTTTTTGGCCCGGGGGGCGAGAAGGTGATCGCCCTAAACCGGATCTCCTTAAGCATTTACGAAGGGGAAATATTTGGTCTGGTTGGCGAGAGCGGTAGCGGCAAGACGACGGCAGGGCGCCTGATTGTTGGGTTGGAGCATCCAAAGGAGGGAGAGATATACCTGAATGGTACAGAGATTACCGGGTTGAAGGGGAGGGCCCTGAAAGCATATCGCCGAAAGGTACAAATGATTTTTCAGGACCCATACCAGTCTCTAAATCCGCAACTATCCATCTACGAAAGCGTAACGGAACCATTGACCATCCACAAAATGGGCGACGGTATGGAGCGCCTTGAGCAGGTAATGGAGACACTCAAAACCGTAGGGCTCTCCCCGCCGGAAGAATTCCTCTATCGTTATCCCCACCAGCTTAGCGGTGGGCAGAGGCAGAGGGTGGCCATTGCCCGTGCCTTGGTATTGAGGCCGCAATTTGTCGTGGCAGATGAGCCCACGTCCATGCTGGATGCCTCTTACTCCGCCAAGATTTTTAGCATACTGCTCGATGTGCGGGACAGATTCAAGGTGACCATTCTCTTCATTACCCACAGTCTAGCTGCAGCCCGTTATCTCTGCGATCGGGTCGGCGTTATCTACAAAGGCACACTCATGGAACTGGGGTCGGCGGATGCGGTAATACGGAACCCAAAGCATCCTTACAGTCAGGCCTTGATCGATGCCATACCCAAGTTTGGAGACTGTGGAGATATCAGAGAATACAAGACTTTCCTGCATACTCAGAGGAAGGTATCAGAAGGGGTGGGTTGCCCCTTTTTCAACCGGTGCACTAGAGCCGATGAAACCAAGTGTCGACTCAAGGCGCCGCCCCTGAAAGCTGTTGAAAATACCCATTATGCGGCCTGCTACTTCGCACGACCTGGTGATAAAAAGGGGCCGGAATCCGACGCATGTTTGTTAGGGATTTAGCGGATGCAAGGAAGCTTTTTGATTCTGTAAAAGGCACCATCGCGGGTGTTGGGATAACTGCCTACTCCAGGATCATACCCGCCTACTTTCGCCAGCCTTATTATATCATTGCCCTGAGGAAAACCTTAGACCTACCGCTTCTGCGAAAGCGGGTGGAAATCTTCTGTCTGGAAGAGGAAATAGGGCATTTTGTGGAGGCAAAGGGTTTCAACTCCGCAACCCTTTTGTCCCATCCCGCCGTAAGAGGATTTCTCAAAAAGGTGGAAGGACCCCGATACTTTCTTTTATATCAAAGCTATCCCGATTTGGAAGCACTGGCTGAGCGCCAAGGATGGGTGCCCCTTGCCAACCCCTCTTGCCTAAGGATGCGGGTGACTGACAAGGCCTTCTTTCTCAGGATGGCCGACCAGCTTAAACTCACCCGAGTCCCTGGAGACATGTACCCTCAAAATGATTTCTTTGCTTTTGATTATGCGTATTGGGCTCAGAAGGTAGACCCCAAATTCGTGGTACAGCTTCCCGAGATACGACAGGGAGGCGGAAAAGGGACCTTTTTTGTCAAATCTGAGTTGGATTACCAGAGAGTTCAGAAAATCCTGAAAGGGGGCACATGGAGAGGGGTAGAAATTGAGACCATTGCCGTCCGTAAATTTATGGACGGGATACCAGCCAGTCTGGCCCTTTGTCTCACAAGGCATGGAATCCTCCTCTCCCGCCTCCAAAGACAACTCATCGATCTCCCCTATTGTGTGGATATCTCAGAAAACGGTATCTTCTGCGGACATTCCTGGGGTGAAACCGCCTGGCCACCTCATGTAAAGGCTGAGGCCGTGCGTCAAGCGCGTTTGATTGGTGAGCATTTGGCTGGAATGGGCTATAAAGGGATATTGGGAATAGATTTCATAATCAGCCGAGACAAAAAGCAGGTCTACCCCTTGGAATGCAATCCCCGGTTCACCGGCGCATTTCCCATGCTATCCCAGCTTCAACTTTGGCATAACATCATCCCTATGGATGTATTCCATATGCTCGAGTTTCTGGACTTGCCCTATGAGATTGATCTCCCTTCTCTGTGCGCAAGGTATGAAGAGCCCATTAGTGGAAGCCACATCATTCTGTTTGGCGGCTCCCACCCTCTTTTGAAAACAGACGGACTGCCGGATGCGGGCCTCTATGAGCATGACCCAGATTCGGGAAGGATTTACTTTGTGGATGGCGCCTCAGATTACAGAGAAATCCGCAACGAGAGGCAGTTTATCATTATCGATGGCCCGCCTGCGTTGCCTGAGCGACTCGCGCCCGTCCTCCGCAGTAGCCTGCTACGGAGGATGGAATGGCAGGCAGGTCCCCCTGCTACCGGTGAAAAAGGTTTAGCGCTACGAGACCCCCTGCAGAGATTATGTCGCATCCTTTTTCCTAACCCCATCATGAATGAGAGGGAGACCCTAACACCGTGGGTTCTTGATGCGGTTGATTGGGTCTATAAGCAGATGTTTGGATAGCCAGGGCGTTTTAATGGGGACCACCGGTGTAAGAGGTGATATGAGACGGGCCGTCCAAAGAGACCCTGGAAATGGTCTGCTGTGGGAAATTGAAAATTCGAATTCCCTGCTTCGTATTTATAACGAACTTAAAGGGTCGTGCCGAAAGGGCGGAATCCTTTCAATTGGCACGCCGATGCTAAGTGGAATTTTTTTTGAGATATCGTCCTTCAGGAACAGGCCATTACTCAAAACGGTAGGAATATATCATACAGTGCGCTAGCCTCTAAAATCAATCAACCCGAAGGCCGTTTATGAGACTTCCTTTTGTCATGTCCGTGCCCCATGGTTCGTTCCAGATACCAGAAGATGTCAGAGATTCCATGGCTCTCACGCAGAGAGAAATCTTAGAATCCACCGATTTGGGTGCCAGAGAGGTTTTCACCCAACTTCCGGTCACGGTTGCCTTGTGGTCCCGATGGAGTCGTCTCGTGGTGGATCTCAATAGAGATTTCAGGCAGTTTGGTCCCAAGGGCGTCGTCCCAGAGGTAGATTACCATGGAAGAGATATCTACAAGGAAGACTGCCGACCTGAAGAGCGTGAGGTGAAAAGGAGGCTTACAGCATATTACTGGCCTTATCACAATAGACTGAAAGAGGCGATTGAGAATCCGGAGATCAAAGTCCTATTTGACTGCCACTCTTTGGAAAATATCGGTCCGCCGGGGGCCCCGGATCCTCTGCGACGGAGGAAGAATATCGTTCTCGGAAATAACGGGGGCCCGAGAGGAGGGCCGGATCCGGCTCTCGGAGATATCACCTGCTCAGCAGAAATGCTACAAATGATGAAGGAGGCGTTTAGCCGCTCGGGATTTTCCGTCTCCGTTAACCAGCCTTATTCTGGAGGTTTTATTACCACCCACTATGGTCTTGAGCTCGTCAAACAGGCAAAGATGGCCGTGCAGATTGAGATCAACCAGGATCTTTATGTGGACAAGGAGAGTCTGCAGCTAGATAGGAACAGGTTGGGTGAGATTGCGAATAGGCTTCAGCAGGTATTTCGCGAAATAGCGAGAGAAATATAAGGATTGGAATAATGGAATAGTGGAATGTTGGAATAATGGGTCTTGGAGAAATCGCTTTTAGTACGAATTCGTTCGCTCAAAAAACCCAGTATTCCAGTTTTCCATCATTCCAATACTCCAAGTGGGGCGAAGCCCTGGATTATCTCTTCTTGAGATAGTAATTCTGAAGCTGGGTGAGCTGCAGGATATATTCATTTTGAAAGTGAAAATCTGGATAGAGGCTGATCTCTCTCGCGAGGGGAGTGATCTCTGGGAATACGTCAATGCCGTAGCTGTTCTTTCCCTTTTTGTCCGCTTCATGGACGATTAAGAGTGAGTAATAGCCGATCAGAAGCCTGACATTTAGTGGCCTCCTATAGAGATAGGCCCTCCCACCTATGGTGTTTAAGAAGAAACCGGCGTATTGATACAGGACTTCTAAGGGAGGTCTTGTTTTTTCCGGGTCTGGGCACTGGTCTCCCAGCATGAGCCACTTGTAAAATATGTCCAGATTCAGTTCCAAGGAATCCGCCTCGTTTCTCAGGATTTCTCTAATCAGTCTGATATCTTCGTTTTCTAAGAGTCTGTAGAAGTGATAGATATTTCGGGTCATGATTAAGGTGTCCATGTTTTCTCCCGCCGGGACGGGTGGTTCTGAGGAGAGTTTCATCATCACATTTTTAAAGCGTTTATAAGAATCCACATCTGCTTCCAAATTTCGGACATATCTCTCTTTATTCAGATAGGTGAAAAATTCCTGAACACCATTTTCAATTTTGTTGCAATAATTTTCCTTTTCGGTGGGCCTACCCTCTTTAACTGCTTCAGGCAGGGTGGGCTCCCCTTTTGCAGGTGGTTTCGCGGCCACCTGAGGCGCCCGCTCCTTCTTAAAGGGGACCGCCTCGCCCACTGACGCTTTCTTTTCCTTTGCCTTGCTCTCTTCTGCCTTGCTCTCCTCTGCTTTTCTCTCTTCTACTTTTGTCTCCAAGGCCTCTTTCTGCGCACGGTCCTTTTCATGGAGAAGAAAATAGGCCGCCACGACCGCGGCCGCTAGGACCAGCAAGATAATAAGCCTCGACCAAAACCGTCCTCTACCTCGCTTTTTCATAACCTATCTTATCCTTTTTCACCCGTAGGTACGGGCAGTCGAATGATCACAATCGTTCCCTTCTCCAGCTGACTACTGATCTTCATTTCACCTTGGTGATTCATGATGATCTGGTGCACCATGGTCAATCCCAAACCCGCCCCTCTCGTCTTGGACGTGACGAATGGGTCATAGACTGCGTCTAACTGTTCTGCTGGAATACCACACCCTGTGTCCCTCACCGTGATCAGGACATTATTGTTTTGTCGATTAACGCCCAACGTAAGTGTACCGCCCTTGGACATGGATTCAAGGGCATTTTCCACAACATTGGAAAGGGCGGTCACCAACTGGGCCGAGTCCATTTTTATAAGAGGCGTATCTCCATCAATTTCCTTTACGATCTGCACTTTCTGTCTTTTGGCCATGGGTTCAAATATCTTAGTAACCTCATCCACAACTGGAGGGACTTTGTCCATCGTGGGTGCAGCGGATTGGACATTCATAAATTCCCGTACCTGTTTTACCAGCTTCTCCAGGCGAATCGCCTCCTGCAGAATGATGTCCACGTACTGTTGAAGTTTGTGCTCTTTCCCCAATTCCTTTTTTAGCCTCTGCGTAAAACCGCCTATGGTCATGATAGGGTTTCTGATTTCATGGGCAACGCCCTGAACAAGATGGCCCATGGCCATGAGGCGTTCAGAACGGAACAGTTTCTCTTGGGTGATTTTGAGCTCTTGCGTGGTCAGGGCAAAATCCTCTTCCAGACGCTGGTAAAGCTTTGCATTCTCCATGGCAACGGCGATCTGCTGGGCCATGCTGGTCAAGAGCTTAAAATCCGCCTGGGTGAAGGGTTTTTTGGATTTTTTGTTTAGGACCTGAAGAGCGCCAATAGGCTCATCCTTTGCAATGAGCGGCACACAGATCATGGAACTGGTCTTGAAGCCGGTTTTCTTGTCATATTTGTCGCTGAACCTCTTATCCTTCCTCACATCTTGGCTCACCACGGGTCGACCCGTCTTTACGACCCAACCAGCAATCCCGTCACCCACTTTAAGCCTGATCCCTCTTATGGGTTCTCTTTTTTCGCCCCTGGCCAAACGGATGAAGATTTCATTTTTCTCCCGATTTAGCTCATAGACAGAACTGGCCTCTGCATCCATGAACTCCTCGGCCCACTTCATGGCATGATTGAGCACATCCTCTATATTTAGGGAGGAGTTGATCAGGCTACCGAACTTGAGGATAGTATCCAGTTCCCTGTGAGAGGTATTTTTTTGAACGTCCTTTTTCAAATCACCAAGCCCTGTTTCATCGCTTTACATGGACGACGATCTCATTACGTATACAGGAGATTAAGAACAGAAGCAATCATATATCAGTATTTTAACAAAAAGTGAGCCATGATGCCCATAGTAGAATTTTGCGCTTGGCAAACCGAATGGCCCCCCTTTGCATTTCCCTAATACCTTTGCGAAATTGGGTTTAAGTGATATACAGGGGGAAATTTGACAGAGGTGAGTCCATGAAAGTTCTACTGACCAACGATGATGGAATTCATGCCCCGGGCCTTATGGCCCTTTATCAGGAGCTGAATGGGGATTTTGACCTGGATATTGTGGCACCGGAGTCCGAAATGAGCGCTGTGGGCCACGCCATCACCTTGGCGTACCCATTGAGGGTTAAGGAGGTACACAAAAATGGGGCATTCTTCGGGTATGGCGTGACGGGTACGCCGGCGGATTGTGTAAAAATCGCCGTACAGGAACTCTTAGAAAGGCCACCGGATATCATTCTTTCAGGTATTAATTGGGGTGCCAATGTGGGCGTCAATGTCCTCTATTCAGGAACGGTCTCCGCGGCCACTGAAGGGGCATTCTTGGGAATAGGCGCTGCGGCCATATCTCTTGGTAGAGAAAAAGATCCGAATTACGGATTTGCGGCCCGGTTCAGTCGCGAGATCATCCGGTTCATCGCGGAAAATGGTCTAAAGAAGGGAACCGCTCTAAACGTAAACATTCCCGCCGTCCCCGCGGACAAAATCACCGGGATATCCATAACCAGGCAAGGGATAAGCCGATTCAGGGAAAGGTATGAGCGTCGGGTTGATCCGAGGGGGAATGTCTATTACTGGCTTACGGGTGAAACCCCCGTTGAAGAAGAGCGCCCAGACACGGACGCGATGGCCCTGAGGGAGAATAGAATCACCATCACCCCCATCTCCTACGATCTTACCTGTTTGGAAGAGGTGGATAGATTACTGTCCCGACCCCTACCCGATTACCTGCATTTGGGAAGGCCGGGCGGGGAATATTGACATCAAAGTTTTTTTCTTTAGCTTTCGGGCAACAGGTCTAAGCATGAGGAATTACCGCGCAATTTGGAATCACGAAATAGATCAGGCAAAAAAGATTGCACGGAGTCTCGTTGATGCCAGTCTGATCGAGTTTGGTTGGCGGGTGCTCCTCCTCCCCATTTTTCTCGTTCACTATATCCGTTATAAGAGAAATCTCAGCCTTACCCGGAGGAATCTTCTTTTCACAAAGCGAATGGCCTTTGATGCCGCGAAAGAGATCATCGGAGGAGAAAGCCACGCTGCCCAAACACGTCTCATAGAAATCAAGACGAAGAAGCTTTTAGACAAAGAAAAAAAGGGATACTACACAGAAAAGCTCCGCCGCAAGCAACTCCAAGAGATGGAACTGCTCATCGAACATTACCTCCATCTCCTGAATTCAAACGGAACAAACTACCCAGGGTTGGTCAGCGCCACCTACCCTTCCAAACAGAAATATCTTTCCTTCCTCAATAAGCTTCAAAAGGCAGAGCAGGAGGTCATGCAGGCGGCTATCACGAGCATGAAAAGGGGATCAAAGCAGGAAAGGCTCACCTGGTTCAGCAGAGTAGAAGAGGCCCACAAAAAGGCAAGGATGGAGGAGGTGGAACAGATATTCCCAGATGTGTGATCATTCTCCAGTAGATTTCGTAGATACCCAACGTTTTTGGGAATACGCTTGAGAATTCAGAATTACTACCGAGGGCAAAAATAGTTTACCGACTCATGCCAGAATGCCCCGCTCTTCAGAGCGGGGAGCTTCACTAGGAGAAGGAAATAGGCGTGCCTTTTGTGGAAGTGGAAGCGAGTAGACTTTTCTATGCGGTGAGGGGAGAAGGTCGGCCTCTGATACTTATACACGGGGTCTGGGCGTCCCATGAGTGGTGGAGATGGCTGGTACCAGCACTGGCGTGCAACTATTATGTCATAACCCCCGATGTCAGGGGTCATGGGCAGTCGAGCCCTTTGAAGAGTGCCTCTACCGTAAATGGATTCGCAAGGGATTTAGACCTTCTTCTACAAAGTATCGGTATCCATGAGGTTGTCTTGGTTGGTTGGTCCATGGGAGGCATTATCTCCATGCAGTACGGCCTGAATTATCCATCAAAAGTAAAGGCCTTGATCCTCATTGCCACACGGGGCCACCGCAATCCCAGATTGAAGCGAAGGATCATCCTGCAGTATCTACAGGCTCGCCTCAGTCTATTGATGGACTTCACCGCACCGCGCAAATATGACAGGGCGTCAGGGGGTTTTCCTAGGCAGAAAATCTGGCTCGAGCGAGAAGTGGAAAAGATGCTTTCACCTGAAGCGTCAAAAGAAGTCCAAAGCTGGGTTATGTCTGATATCAGGAATAACCCAAGGGAGAACTACTTCCAAGCGGCCAGAAGCATCTGGAACTGGGGGGCAGGTGATAGATTGAAAGAAATCGAAGCACCCACACTGATCATGGTAGGCGACAAAGATACGCGAACACCCCTTCGCTTTTCTCGCCTTCTTCGCGACGCCATCCCCAAGGCCAGATTGGTCATCGTGGAGGGCGCCGGTCACTGTTTACCTCTGGAGCAGCCCCAACGGGTCAATAAGGAGATCATGGGTTTTCTGAAAGAGGTGGGACATTGAGAGATAGTCA
>JASFIT010000084.1:0-13033 GCA_050122535.1 Desulfobacteraceae bacterium
TTGCAGAGAGAGGATCGTCGCCATGTACCCATGAGTCTTGATTCCTGATGTTTGCCATTTCAAAGAGATATCGGTTAAGACCGCATGCCTGAAGGGTCTCTTGGAAGAGGGGTTCGTGCGTCATGGGAGAACATGCCGCCACCACAACCCTGTTCAGCCTCTCTTCCTTGATCACTTCTCTCATTGCATCCTGGGTATCCTGAGCGCAGGTGAATAGATTTTGATCCACATGAACCACGTGGGGGAGTTTGGAGGCATACTCGGCCACCCCAGGGACATCGACCACACCACCAATATTGGTCCCACAGTTGCAGACAAATACCCCGATCCGAGGCTCCTCACCTGCCACATCCAACTCCTTGGGGATCTCTTTGCTCCTCGCCTCGGTTCCCCGGGCCGCACTGAGATCTGTGCTTGCGGCGCAAGCCGCCGCGCTCGCTTCCATGACGGACTGGGGGATATCCTTGGGTCCCTGGAAAGCACCGCATACGTAAATGCCTTCCTTAGAGGTGGCTACAGGAGAAAAAGGATCGGTTTGGCAAAACGCGCCCTCGGTTAAATCAATATCCAATTTTCTGGCCAGTTCTATCACCCCCGGCGATGACTCCATGCCCACGGAGAGGACCACCATGTCGAACTGTTCCTGATGGATGTTACCGTTCTCATCAGAATACTGAATGAGAAGATCATCGCTTCCCGGTATGGGGTCTATTGTGTGCACCCTTGAACGTATAAAGCGGACCCCATGCTCTTCTCGGGCCTTATTGTAATACAGCTCAAAGTCCTTGCCATAGGTCCGCATATCCATGTAGAAGATGGCACAGTCCAGGTCATCGTCTGCGTGCTCCTTGGCAACGACAGCATCTTTTACGGCGTACATACAGCAGACTGAAGAGCAGTAGGCATGGTCGCACTGGTTTATATCCCTGGAGCCAACACACTGCAACCAGGCAATTTTTTTTGGCTCTTTTTGGTCCGAGACCCGCACAAGATGCCCCATGGTGGGACCGGAGGCTGAAAGGATCCTTTCAAATTCCAGTGAGGTGAGTACATTTTGGAGTGCGGCATAGTTGTATGTTTCAAATCTTGAGGGGTCAAAGGGTTGAAACCCGGGGGCCAAAACCATGGAACCCACCTTGAGTTGGATGGTCTCAGGCTGCTCTGCGTGGGTCTGTAAAGTCACCGCTTCAGGACCGCAGGCCTCAACACACTGGTAGCATTCGCAACAATATCCACAGTTCAGACAACGATGTGCCTCTTCCTGTCCCCCCTTTTCGTCATACCCCAGTTCCACTTCCTCGAAGTTGCCCTTTCGTTTCTCAACAGGCAACTCTGGCATCTTTGCTCTTCCCCTCTTGGGTTCATCCTCCGGAATCGGGCGGTAAAGCGGGTTTTCATTGGTAATGGGTTCCCGCCCTTCAGACAAATCCTGTCCGTCCAGGTATCGGACAATGGATTCAGCCGCCTCTCGGCCTCCAGCAATGGCACCAATGGCCACCCAGGGTCCGGTTTGCAGATCTCCACCTGCAAAGACACCCTCGCGACTGGTGGCATACGTGATAGGATCCACCTCAATGGTTCCCCAGCGGGAGAAGTCCAGCCCTACTGTATCCTCAAATGCGGCAAGATCTGGCCTCTGGCCGATGGCCGGAATGAGTTGATCGATCTCTATCTCATACTCGCTCCCCGGGATGGGAATGGGCCTTTTCCTGCCGGATGAATCAGGCTCCCCCAGCTCCATCCGGATGCAGCGTAGGCCCACCACTTCGCCGTCTTGGACGAGCACCTCCTGGGGAGCAGCGAGGTAGGAGATCTTAACACCTTCTGTTTCAGCGGCCTGAATCTCCTCCTCCCAAGCAGGCATCTCCGCGCGGGTTCTTCGGTAGATGATGTTGATCTCCTCCGCGCCTAGCCGCACAGCGGATCGGGCCACATCAATAGCCACATTGCCGCCACCAATGATGGCCACTTTATTCCCCACAGCAGTCTTGCCGGTCAGGTTTACCTCTCTCAACAAATCTACACCCTGGCGAACGCCCTTTGCTTTCTCACCGGGTACACCCATATCAATGCCCGTGTGAGCCCCGGTAGCCAGATAGATGGCCTTAAACCCCTGTTCAAAAAGATTATGAATGGTCAATTCTGGACCCAAAGGTGTATTGGTTTTGATCTCCACACCCAGATTCGTGATGAGCTCGATCTCCTGATCCAGGACCCTTCGGGGGAGGCGGTGCTCGGGAATGCCGACGCGCAACATACCACCCGCTTGAGGAAGGGCTTCGAAAATGGTGGAAAGAACCCCTTTGCGGGCCAAATGATAGGCAGCCGAAAGCCCTGCTGGGCCAGAGCCAACGATGGCAACCGTCTCCTCCCTCCGTGGCAGGCACGCGATCTCAATGTCGCGCGGATCAAATTGATCGGCTGCAAGGCGTTTGAGATCCCGGATGGCCACCGGATCATCCACCTCGCATCGGCGGCAGGCGTCCTCGCAACCGTGGGGGCAAATCCTCCCAAGGACGCCGGGCAAGGGGAGATCTTCCATGATAATGTGGAGGGCCTCTTTGTATTTACCCTGGCCAACCATCTGCACATACGCCTGCACGTTGAGGCCTGCTGGGCAGGCTAAACGGCAGGGGGCCTTGTCTGCCTTCTGGATGGCAAACGCACCCGGAATGGCCTGCGCATACTTCTTATATGTGGCCCGTCTCGTGACCAGCCCCTGGTCGTACTCGCTAGGCAATACCACGGGACATGCAGCCACACAGTCGCCACATGCCGTACATTTGCCAACATCAATGTAACGAGGGGTTTTGCGGATGGTGACGGTGAAATTCCCTTTGAATCCCTCAATCTTCTCCACCTCCGCACAGGTGATCAGATCGATATTCAGATGCCGGCCGACCTCGACCAGTTTGGGAGAGATAATTCACATGGCACAGTCGTTGGTGGGGAAGGTCTTGTCCAGCTCACTCATGACACCGCCAATGGCGGAGGACTTTTCCACCAATTTCACCAGGTATCCGGAATCCGCCAAATCCAGGGCGGCCTGCATTCCGGCGATTCCTCCGCCGACCACCATTACCGAGCCTGATAAATTATTCGTTGGATTCTCAACCATTACATAGTCCCTTTCTACTAGAGCTTTGCCTCACACTCGCGAGAAGTCGCGATGCTGGATACTCGATACTAGATGCTAGAAGAGGGCATTGACAAGATCCCATTTCAAACATATCCAGAATCCAGAATCCAGTATCTGGCATCAGAAACCTGGGGCATCGTGCGGCAACGGACGAATAACAACGATCATAACACTATGGTTATAATTTGGCTTCATCCAGAATCTGTGGGAGCCTATCTTCCCAGCCCGCCGTAGAGATCAAAACGCCTGCCATTCCCATCTCCTTGACGCGGGTTATGATTTCGGCCGAAATCCTGATGCACTCCCTCTCCTTATCAGAGGCCTTCTGGATCCCCCTGATCATTTCAGGCGGAATAGAGATCCCTTTAATATTTCGATCGATATAACGGGCCATGCCTGCGGATTTCAAGAGCAGGATCGTGGGGATTACACCCACCTTGGTGGTATCAACCCGTTTGATAAACTGCTGAAAACGGCGAAGGTCAAAGATGGGATTTGTGACAACGTACTCCACGCCAAAATCGATTTTTTGATTTAGGTTCTCCAGCTCTATGTCCAAGAGACCTCCCGGTGCACCCGCGTCTATTGTGGAGCCAAGACAGAAGGTTGGCGACCCTCGCAATTCAATGCCTGCCAGGTCTTTCCCTCCCTGAATCTGTTGAACGGCCTGCAACAGTTCCAGGAGATCCAGATCATTTACCGTCCTTGCCTGAGGATGATCTCCGAATCTTATATCTTCACCGCTCACGGCCATAATATTCTTTATCCCCAGTGCCCCGGCTGCCAACAGATCGGCCTGTAGGGCCAAGCGGTTTCTATCTCGGCAACAGAGTTGAAAAACGGTCTCGATGCCCTCTTTTTGAAAAAAGGCGCATCCGCCTAGAGAACTGGCCTTCAAGACAGCATTGGCCATTTCAGGGACGAGGATGGCATCTAAACGACCTCTTGCAAGATTGGCACTCTTGAGGAGAGGGGAGAAATCGGTTCCTTTAGGTGGCTCAAATTCGCCCAAAACAACAAACTTTCCCGATTCAATTCTTTCCTGTAACGCCATTTCATTACCTCCAGCAAGGATAAGGAGCGAAAAGCAAGTGGTTCAAGCTAATACTTCAAATGCGTCTATTTGGCAATATTTTATCTTCCCTAAAGGAATTTGAAATAACCGTCAATGCCCAACACCAGCTTCCCTCTGAAGGGGAGGGGACTATAAAGGGATTTGCATGGGCATTGAGCGCTGCCTATGCCTTACGAGTACAGAATATGTTCTATTTGTCCCTCCGTTGGTGGGGCCAGTTAGCAGAGGGCTAGAATGAGATATGGGAGCTCGTATATAACAAAGGCATCCATATCTTCAAGGGTTTTTCCCAGCTTGTTTGATAACAGGCAACAAGATTCTGAATGTGGTGCCTTTGTTTGGAACGCTTTCCACGTCAATGGTGCCATGATGGCTCTCCACAACACCTCTCACAATGGAAAGGCCCAAACCTGTGCCCATAACCTGCCGGGTCTTGGCATGCTTCACCCGATAGAATTTGTCAAAGATCTTAGGGAGTTCCTCAGGATCGATGCCCACGCCTGTGTCACTCACCTTGATCTCCATGTATTCCCCAAGCCCCTCAGCTGTAACGGTTACCTGGCCACCATCAGGCGAATAATTAATGGCGTTGGTGATGAGGTTGTTGAAGATTTCCTCGATACTTTTGGGATCAACGTGCATTGGACGCATATTCTGACATGAACAGGCAAGGGCGACGCCCTGTTCTTGTGCCCTCGGCTCCATTAAGGAGAGCGTATCCTTAATCACCTGTTCGATATCAGTGGGTATTTGGCGTTGAATGTGTTTGCCCGCTTCAATTTTGGCTATGTCAAGGAGATCATTGATCAACTCGAGGAGTTGGTCTATCTTTCTTACCCCTTTTCTTAGGAAATCCTGCTGTTTTTCCTGAAGAGGTCCAGCAAGTCCCTCCAGGAGAACATTGTCCTGCTGCCTGATGGAGACCAGGGGGCTTCGGAGTTCGTGGGCCACCATATTCACAAAGTCTGATTTCATTTCATCAAGCTGTTTGAACGCGCTGATGTCCTGGAGCACTGTAACCGTCCCCACCACGCCGTCATCCGGTCCTAGAGCTGGCGCGGAAATGGCTCTAAGGACCTTCTTCCCCGCCTCAATCTCTTGGGATATGAATTCGTTTTTTGAGGATTCATCCGTTTGGATCTGTTTCAGGGTGGCTATAAGGGAATCATCATTAATGATTTGGTTAACAGATATGGGATTCTCCACCTCCTCAGATATCTCAAGCAATGTCATGAGGGCGGGGTTGTGGAGGACCACCTCAAGATTGCGGTTGGTCACCATAACCCCGTTGGCCATGCAGTTAATGATGGTCTTCAGCCGGCTCTTTTCCAGATTAAGGTCGTACAGATTCCTCAGCTTTTCTTCTTCGTAGAGGCGGGCCTTCTCTTCCAGTGTTCGCTTTTCAGCGGCCCTGTTGATGGTCAGGAGGAACTGATCAATTTGAAAGGGTTTGGTGATGAAATCATAGGCCCCCTGTTTCATGCACTCCACAGCCGTGTCAACAGTCCCGTGACCCGTGATAATGATCACGGGGATCTCTGGGTATTGGGCACGGGTCTTCTCAAGGACTTCCTCTCCGCTCATGACAGGCATTTTCAAGTCTAGGAGGATAATATCTACAGCATTCTTACCGAGGAGATCCATGGCCACCTGTCCGTTTTCTGCAGTCAATACTTCATACCCTCTGCCCGTCAGAACGCGATGGCACCCATCCCTGACCACCTTTTCATCATCCACGACCAGAATCTTCGTTTTCTTCTCTGTCATTTATCCAATCCCACAAAAAGGGGCTCTTCCTCAGGCTCCTCCACAAATCCCATGGGCAGCTCGATGATGAAGGTGGTCCCTCCCTCGGGAGGGCATTCGATCCTAACATCGCCGCCATGGAGCTTGACAATATTTTTCGTGATGGTTAGGCCAAGCCCTGTCCCTTGTCCAGCGGGCTTGGTTGTAAAGAAGATCTCAAAAATTTTCTCCCTCAGAGCCTCTGGTATTCCTGGCCCGGTATCGGAAACCTTTACAATGAACTGGTTTTGGCCGGCATCAAATCGAGCCTGGATATCCAAGTGACCTTTCCCTTCCATGGCATCGGCCGCATTGATGAAGAGGTTGGTAAAGACCTGCTGAAGCTGTCCCATATCCCCTACGATAGCAGGCAGATTTTGGGGCACATTTTTTGTGACGGATATGTCCTGAAAGAAGGCCTGATTGATCAACAGGTTCAGGGTCTTGCTAAGCAACTCCTCCAAGCTGAAAGAGGATATCTTCCCCACGGATTGCCGGCTGAACTCCAACAATTCGGACACAATATTTTTGCACCTCAAAGTTTGATCAATAATCTCCTTTATATCCTTCGAACGCGCCGGGTCCTTTTTCAAGCTTTCCTTGAGGAGCTCGGCATAGATCAGAATGCCTGAGAGGGGGTTATTTATTTCGTGGGCCACGCCAGCGGCCATTTTGCCTATGGAGGCAATTCTTTCCGATTCCACCAGTTGCAGATGGGCCTCCTCCAGGTCCTTGCGCATTTGCAGGACCTCCCTCATGTCCGTAAAGACACCCACGCTCCCGATCTCCTTTCCATCAACGGTGATGAGGGAGGCCGATAGGGTTACGGGAATCTCTTCACCATCCTTTGTGGTGACAGTCATGCTTGTGGGGTTCAATTGCCCTACAGGACCGTGCCGGTCACTTCGCATCTTCCGCATGTTTTCTTTAGCCACCTCCATGTCATAGAAAGTGCTCAAGTGACCTCTGTTCATAATGTCATCAGCAGAATGTCCCGTCAGCCTTTCCATTCCTTCATTGAAAATGAGGACATTGCCTTTGGTGTCCACGACCACGATGCCGTCCACCGTGCTCTGGATCACGTTCCTGAAAAAGGTGTTGGATTTTTCCAGCTCTCGCTCAAGCTTGATCCTCTCAGTCACATCCCTTGAGGCCTCCAGAATCTGTACCACCTCACCCTGTTCATCATAAATGGGGGCAACCGTGATCACATCAAAATGCGTCTCGCCCTTTTCATCCACGTGTTCGTTATATGTGCTGATGAGTTTCTTCTCTTTAATCTCATCCAGGTGACTTTTTATGTAGCAAACCTTGCCCAGGGCATCGCACGGCTGATCTAATCCATACCTCACCATGAAACAGGGCCGCCCTATAACCTTCTGAGGTGTCAGATTGAATTCCGTCAAGAAAGTCTGATTCACGGTATCCACAGTCATATCCATATTGACCACCATGACTCTGTAAGGCATGGAATCCAATATGAGCTGCGTATGTTTTTTTTCTTTTTCTTGGTATGCTTCTCGGTCTTTTTCCAGTTCGGTCTTTTCCATCTCGGTCTGGATGAGATCCCAAAGCAGTCTCGCAGCCCTGTGGTCCATGAGTGAGACCCCCGCGGGTTTAGTCCGCAAGATTTCATCTCTGACCTTTTCTGATCCTGTTAACTCTATGAGGAGATTCAGCTCTTCAAGGGTGAAAAGCTCTTGGACGTGTATGGTGGTGAAAAGGCCCAAGTCCTTTGCATAAAGAATCCCCGGCGCCTCAGAATTCCTATCCGAGACACCCAGTATCCTCATCCTTAGCCTTGATAGTCTTTCCTCATCAAGGACCTTGAGGAGGTTGTGGCAGGCCTTCCCTCCGCCCACAATGGCCACATTCAGGGGGACTTCGGCCTGTTTGCCGCGTATGATCTGAATGGATTGGCTCGTTTTCTCAGATGCAGACATCAAAGGCACCTTGTTCATCTCTCTTATCTGTAAGGATGTTTTTTACTTTCCTTTCAACCGAACAGAGACCTTTCGTTCGAGATCCTTGATGATACGCTTCAAGGCAGGGCTTTCTTGAATAGGGCCCGAATTGTTCCATCCTTTGAACAGCGCTTGGTCTTTTTTTTCCCTAAACTGATCAAGCGTGGAAGCCATAGACTCCCACAGGAATAACTTCTGAAGGATATGACGCTCCGGAGCCGTTAGATCGATCTCCGTGTCATATGATTTTCCATCTTCAGTGGTAATAATCACGAGGATACTGCTTGAGGAACCTTTTGAAATTAATATCAATCTGGTGGTATCTTAAAGGATAACTACGCAAGGATTCAAGAAAAAAAGGCCCGTAGGGGCCCAGTACTGAGTAAGAAGTAAGGAGTAGGGAGCTTGCCCTGAGCTATGTCGAAGGGTAAGCAGTAAGGAGTGAGGAGTAAAGAGTGAGGATTGGAAGGACAGAGGGCCGAAGGTAGCGGACAGAGCCTTAGAGCCTCAATGATCAGGCTCACAGAGGAGAGAAGAGAAGGTAGGAAGGAAAATAAGAAGGGTTGATTTCCTTGGACCACTCAACCACTTAACCACTCAACAACTCGACCCATTAATTCACTTCAGGCCTCGGTAGCACACCGGCCCTCTCTGCAATCTCTGGGACCTTGTGTTCCCATTCGATGGCCATGAGGTGAATGCCTGACACGCCTTCCATCTCTTTGAATTCTTCAATCTGTTCAAGGGCAAACTTTATACCCTCTTCAGCCACCTTGCCTTTCCCTGCCCCTCTTAGTCTTTTGATGAGGGATTCTGGTACATCCATCCCTGGAACGGACCTGGCCATATACTGGGCCATACCGATACTCTTCATGGGGGTAACGCCGGCGAGGATATGGCATTTCTCATGAAGGCCCATATCCACGGCTCGCTTCATGTAGTCCCTAAATTTGTCCATGTTGTAGATACACTGGGTCTGGATGAAGTCCGTCCCCGCCTCCACCTTCATGGCGAGGCGGTGGACCCTGAATTCATAGGGATCCGCAAATGGATTAGACGCGGCCCCGATGAAAAGCCTGGGAGGCACGTCAATCTCCTCGTCATTGATGAACTTTCCCTCATCTCGCATCTTTTTCACGAGCGCGATAAGTTGCATGGAATCGATGTCATAGACATTTTTCGCCTCAGGATGGTTCCCAAAACTCTGATGGTCGCCTGAGAGGCAGAGCATGTTCCGGACGCCCATGGCATAGACGCCAAGGAGATCACTCTGAATGGCCAGGCGATTGCGATCTCGACAGACCAACTGAAAATTGGGCTCTATCCCCTCTTGGATCAATATGGTGGCAGCAGCCCAGCTGGACATTCTGACCACGGCGGTCTGGTTGTCCGTCAGATTCACCGCATCCACCACACCTTTCAGATGGGCGGCCTTCTCTTTGAGATGTTCCACATTCGCGCCTTTGGGGGGACCACACTCCCCCGTGAAAGCGAAATGGCCTGCTTTCAAAATCTTTTCCAGATTGCTCCCTGATTTGAGATCGTTCATTCTACCAGCTCCTCCCTCACACTCTTACGGGGACCTCCATCCCTTGCCGTTCTCCAGTCCTTCACTGGTTTTTGTTTTGTAAGCTCTTCCAATCGACCCTGATCCATCTTCTTTGTCACGATCAAATCCCAGACGCAGTCCACCTCTTTGGATATCTCGCACTTCCCCTGGGCCGAACCACCGCATGGACCGTTTAGCAGGCTCTTGGAGCAACGTGCGATGGGGCACATGCCGTCATAGTTGTGGATGATACAGGTTCCGCAACCCGCGCACCTTTCGGCCCAGATTCCGTGTTCTACGGCACCACCGAAAAAGGTGGTATTCACGGCCGGAAAAAAGCGCTGCTTAGGATATGCTTCAGACAAAAACTGTGGGCCCACACCACAGGCCATGGATATGACCGCATCGTAGTCATTCACGATATCCTTGACTTGCTGGATGTATTCCGGATCACACTGTCTTTCTAGGGTCTCCTCAACCACTTCCAGGGGTTTGCCCTCCTTGTTTCTGGCAATTTTTAGAATAGAGGCCAAAATGCCCACTTCTTTGGTCCCACCCACATTGCAGACCGTGACACAACCTTTACATCCCAAGATCAGGACTTTGTTGCAATCCTTGATCATGTCCAATAGCTCGTTGATCGGTTTTCTGTCAGCAACTATCATGTTTCACCTCTTGGCGTATCATGTAAATAGGACGGGCCACAGTGCCCGCCTGCTTTTTCGCTATCTTCTTGCGGCCGCCGTGGTGGGCGGCCCTACGCATCAGGCGGCCTTGTTCAATTTCACGGGGCTGGGCCCCAATTGTTTGATCCTGCTTACCATCTCTAAGGCAATCTCCGCAAACCGAGGGCCTTCGCCGGCAGAAAGATTAAACATCTCCACCCTTTCCGGTTCAAGGCCGAGCTCTTCAAGGGTTCGTTTGACATATTGGACCCTTTTCTTGGCCTTTAGATTTCCGCTCAGAAAATGACATTCTCCTTCCAGGCAGCCGGCCACGTAGACACCATCCGCTCCATCTTCAATGGCTTTCAAGAGATGAAGAATGTCCACGCGTCCCGAACAGGGCACTTGAATGACCTTTACACTACTGGGGTAGGAGAGCCTCATGGAACCTGCCAGGTCCGCTGCTGAATAGGCTCAGTACTGACAACAGTATGCGAGTATTTTTGGTTCGAAATCTGACATAAGTACTCCTCAGCTATTGGTCATTCGTCATTTGTCAGAAATGGATATATCGTCAAGGAATCTTTGATAGGTTTTATCGTATTTCAAGCCACTATCCGACTCAACGACTCAACCACTTAACTTTTTAACTTGCCCGAAAAAGCGCACTCTCTTTGGCTATGATCTGCTCATCTGTGAAATGTTGCAGCGATATGGCCTTGCCCGGACATTCTGCCACACAGGCACCACAGCCCCTGCATTCAGCCGGATCTATGATGGCGTAACCCTCCACGCCAATGCGAGGCGCGTCATAGGGGCAGGTTCTCACGCAAGTGAGGCAGGCGGCGCACCGATCCGAATCCACAGTGGCCACCACACCACCCACAAATATCCCCTCTTTGGAGAGGATGGTCATCGCCCTAGCCACTGCAGCCTTTGCCTGGGTAATGCTCTCGTCCATGGGTTTGGGATAATGGGCCAGACCGGCCATGAAAATGCCTTCTGAGGCAAAATCCACAGGCCTCAGTTTCATATGGGCCTCAATCAAGAAGCCCTCGTCATTTATGGGGACCTTGAACTTTTCAAAGAGCTCCTTATTCTCATTAGGCAAAATAGCCGTCGCCAAAATCACCAGATCGGGGGATAGCCGGATGCTCTTCCCTAGAACATGGTCAAGGACGTCCAGGGATAGGCTTCCACTATTCTGAGCGGTGATTTGGGGTGTGCTATCGAGGCTATAGCGGATGAATATGACGCCTTTCTTCCGTGCCTCTCTGTAGAGGTCCTCTCGGAACCCATAAGAACGGAGATCCCGATAGAGGATAAAGATGTCCATCTCAGGGTTCGTCTCTTTCAGGGTCAAGGCACTCTCAAGACTATGGGTACAGCATATTTTGCTACAATAGGGCCTCTCGGGGATCCGGGAACCGACGCACTGAATGAACACAGCGGTATTTGCCTCTTTGACGCGGGCATCCCCCTTCAGGAGTGCCTCATCCAAATCCAGGTGGGTCATGATCCCTGGATGTCCCCCGTAGAGGTACTCCTCAGATTTGAATTCTTTGCCCCCTGTAGCCAGAATCGTTGCCCCATGCTCCACCACCGAGGTGGAACTTTTCCCATTCGCAGATGCAAGGGTGGTCGTGAAATTTCCGATGATGCCCGTTGTGTCCTTCACTTCTGTCTCTAAAGAGACCTGGATCTCGGGATGATCCTGGACTTTTTGAATCAGATCCTCCACATAGGCACCCACCTCTTCTCCCTTCCAAGTGCTTCGAAGCCTGAGGGCGACACCGCCCAACTCGGCCGTTTTTTCCACCAGGTAGGCCTGATAGCCCTGTTCGGCCACGCCCAATGCCGCCTCCATACCAGCCACGCCCCCGCCCACAACCAGAACGCTCGGCTTCACCTCCAGCATAATCTGCTGCAGGGGCTCCACCAGGGCTGCCTTGGCCACGGCCATACGGACCAAATCCTTTGCCTTCTCTGTGGCCTTTTTGGGGTCGTCCATATGGACCCAAGTGTTCTGATCTCGGATGTTGGCCATCTCAAAAAGGTATTTATTGAGGCCAGCTTCCCGGATGGTCTCCTGAAAGAGGGGCTCATGGGTGCGCGGAGAGCAGGAGGCCACCACGATGCGATTGAGATTATTCTCTTGAATAACCTCTTTCATCTTGTCCTGTGTGTCCTGAGAGCAGGTGAAAAGATTGTCCTCCACGTGGGCCACATGTGGGAGGGTTTTGGCATATTCTCGGACAGCGGGCACATCGGCAATCCCACCAATATTGATGCCACAGTTGCAGACAAAGACACCGATCCTGGGTTCCTCTGCCGATACGTCAAGCTCTGGCGGTAATTCCTTGGTTCGCGTCATGGTATTTCTGGCGCTGGCCAGAATCTGGGTGGAAGCGGCTGCTGACGCTGAGGCCTCCATGACGGATTGGGGGATATCCTTCGGACCTTGAAAGACCCCGCAGACATATATCCCCTCCGTGCTCGTGCTGACCGGCGTGAAACTGCTGGTCTGCGCATATTGGTGTTCGTTCAGTTCGACCCCGAGCCTTTCAGCCAGCTCTAACACAGCTTGAGCCGGGGCCAGGCCTACGGAGAGCACGACCATATCAAAGACTTCTTCCTCGATTTCACCCGACTCCGTTGCGTATATTATTTTCAGGCTGCCATTTTCCAATGGTTCGATGGAATGAATCCTGGAACGAATAAACCGGACTCCGCTCTCCTCTTCAGCCCGCACATAATACTTCTCAAAATCCTTACCATAGGTCCGCATATCCATGTAGAAAATGGCCGTATCCAGTGGGTTTTCACTATGCTCCTTGGCTATGACCGCCTCTTTAA